>JBASAV010000374.1:0-9346 GCA_049650785.1 Lewinella sp.
GCCGGTGGTAAGGCCATGGTTGAAATGCAGTTTGGGGATTTCGTTACCTGTGGCTTCAACCAGATAGTCAATAACCTGGCCAAGCTTCACTACCGTTGGGGTCAAAATGCGGATGTGGTCGTGCGACTTCCCGTAGGTGGTGGCGTAGGGGCCGGTCCCTTCCATAGCCAGACCATGGAAAGTTGGTTCACCAGCATAGCCGGCCTTAAGATCGTGTACCCCAGTAACCCCGAGGACGCGAAGGCCTTATTGTTAGCCGCCATCGCCGATCCGAATCCGGTGCTTTTCTTTGAGCATAAAGGACTCTATCGTTCCCTCACCGCTCCGGTCTCTGCCGGATTTAGCCCGGGAGAGATTGGTAAGGCGAAGGTAGTAAGGGAAGGCAACCTGACGACGGTGATCACCTACGGCGCCGGCGTGCACTGGGCCCTGGAAATCGCGGCAGCAACGGATCTGGACTTAGAGATCATCGACCTGAGGTCACTTGCCCCCATCGATTATTTGACTATCCGTACCAGCGTCGCAAAAACCAGCCGTGCCTTGATTCTCCACGAAGCATCCCTCACCGGTGGCTTGGGCGGGGAGTTAGCCGCCTGGATCGGAGAGCATTGCTTCGAATTGCTCGACGCGCCCGTCCGTCGACTCGCCAGCCTGGACACCCCGGTTCCCTTTGCCGAAGCTCTGGAGGAGCAATATCTGCCTAAGGGCCGGCTGGAGGAGGCTGTTCGGGATTTATTGGCTTATTAGTTCTTTAGTCTTTTAGTGGGGATCGAATTTTGGGACACGGAATACTTGGTTCTACGTCCGAATGAATCACACAGCTCGTATTCAGGCACCCTACAAATTGCACTATCGCACTAACCGATTGGCGAAGCCAGCCGACTACTCTACTTACCGGATGACGAAGTCGTCCGACTAAAAGACTAACCGAGTAGCGAAGCTGCTCGACTACCCACTAACCGGATGACGAAGTCAGCCGACTAAAATACTAACTACCTTCGCGCCATGAAATTTGCAGAGATCATAGCCGTCACCGGTTTACCCGGACTGTACACCGTCGTCACCGAGCGTAAGGGAGGTGTCATCGTGGAAGAAATGGAATCCGGCAAGCGCCGTTTTGCCCCCGCACGCAAGCACCAATTCGCGCCCCTGGAAAGCATGGCCGTCTATACCGAGGACGGCGATGCGGAGCCCCTGCGGAAAGTATTTGACCGCATGCTCGAGCAGCAGGAGGATAATCCCGCCCCCGCGGCCAACGAAAAGAGCGAACGGCTATTCGACTACTTCGAGGATGTACTGCCTACCTACGATAAGGACCGGGTACACGCCAGCGATATCAAACGCCTGCTGAAGTGGTACCATTATATGCTGGCGAATCAACTGTTCGATAAGCTCAGCGAGGAGTCGGAGGAAGAATAGACCCCGCTAGTCGAAGCGGAATAACTGGTAGCGATCGATCGTCCGCTGAATTTCGGTAGCCAGCTGATCGTTACCAAGGAAGCCGAGCTCCTGCATACCGGCCGACCAGCGGCGGTAGTCGCGCGGACCAAACTGCGTCAGGCGGCCGTATTCCCCGCTGGTCAGGGTCAGACTGAAATCACGGAAACTCGTCCAGGCACTTTCGTAGCGTCGCAGACACATCCCGTCCGCCTGCCCGGTGTCCCCCTGCCAATCGCTACCACAGGGCAAGCGGAAGTAATTGTTTAGTGCATCGGTACCATTAGCCTTTCCGCTACGGCTATAGAGTAATCCGGTGGCCAGGATAACGCTGGCCGGAATACCGAACTTTTCCTGTTCGGACTGCGCAACGTGACTGAAGCGGGTAAGAAACGCTTCAACGTCCGCCTCCGATTGACCACTGAGCCGTTCGTAGAGATCGGGATCATCACTGCCGAAGATATTGAAGCGGGAGAAGAAACCGCCTGTCTTAGCGGAGGCCGGCGCTTCTTCGGTATAGTACGTTACGGGCGCCTCGTCCGTAGGGGAATCGGAAGGAGCGGGCTCGCCCATTGCCGGTACCGATTCGTTGATGTCGGGTTGGCCCAGTTTCACATTGAAATTGACCTGTTTCTGGGAGAGCAGAAAGAGCGCACAGCCAATGAGGCCAAGACGGAGCCAGTGCCTGCTGACGAAGGCCGTCAGGCGGGGAAGAGAGTATTTCATTTTGCAACCTTTTTTCGAACTACGGTAGCAAAGTTAGGAAATTACCCTACATCAAACAAATTGTTTTATTGTTTTTTGTTTGAAAAAGACTTGCCGGTTACCTGCAGTTCTCCCGGCACGGCCATCATATACCCTTCCGAGGTCACGAGAATTCGGCCCGCGCCGGCCAGTTCTGCCGGTAGCATTCCTAGTGGGAGCAAGCCTTTCTCGCCCGGTGTCCACAGCCAATGTCCGCCCTCGCCAATGGCCAGTAAGTGTGGGGCTCGCCAGGAAAGTGTCAGCCCTGCCGGCACCTCTATCCACGTGAGGAATTTACCGTAGTTGGTAAAGACGGCCATCCGATCGTCCACCGCGAAGTAGAGCATGACCCGGTTCTTATCTACAAACAACGCGTCCGGCACTCCGGAGATACCCAGTTGTAAGCGCAGATTGTTGGTTTGATGCTCTATCTCCCCTACCCCGTTCAGGCGCAATAGTCGGAAGTCCCAGTTGTCGAATACCCACATGCCATCGTCGTAGCTTCGGGCAATGACGCCGGGTTGGCGGATATTTCCGTTGGCGAAAAGGTCGATGCGGTCCAGCTCACTCAGCGTCCGGTCCAGTACCACCACCGTACCATACTCGCGGTAATAAACTAGAATTTGGAACGGGTTGGTCACATCGATGTAGTCAGGTGATCCCAGGCTACTGTCGTAAAAGCTGTAAGTGTTCTCCCCCAGCGGATTGGGCGTTACCAGCCTGGCATCCTCCAGTAGATAGTACGCTTTGCCCGCCGGATCGAGAAAGAAATCGGCCACTTGGGCCGCAAGCTTTCCCGCCATCGTTCCCAACCAAAGCAAGAGAATGAAGCGTAACACCATGGTAAGATAACGCCCCAGGGAGGGTTTTGGTCCTATTTTTGTGCCCGACCCGGTAAGTATCGGGAATGCCTCCGCCTATGTTACGACTCGCTCTTTCCGTTCTCTTCTTCTATTCCTTTCTGGTGCTGACGGCTCAAACCGATTCGGTAGACTTCCGGAGGTTACAGGTAGGCGTGGTCGGCGGACAGCAGTACAATGAGATCGACTTCACCCCCAATCGCGACGTGAACACGGTAGAGGGACGCACCTACGGTATTGCTCTGCGCTACTTCGACAAGCAGTTAGTTGGCTTTCAGGCGGAACTCGCCTACGAGCAAGCCGGGTGGCAGGAAGATATGCCGGGAGGCGTCTACCGGCGGGAAACCGACTACGTCGAGCTACAGATCCTGACACAGGTAAGCATCGGCCGCGGCTGGCTACAGCCCATGCTGCAGGCCGGACCCTACCTGTCGGTCCCGATCGGCGAAACACAAACACTGCCCGCCAACTTTGACCCGGAAGACTACCCGTCGTTCACCTATTACGGTAACGAGATATCTTTTCGACTCAATTATGGACTTCGCGCCGGTCTCGGGTTTAATCTGGAGTTTGGACCGGTCACCGTACAGTTAGAAGGTCGGTATTTACAGGGCTTCAGCAACGTCATCCGACCGGGTGATACCGAGGCATCGACCAGTATACGCCGGGGATTCGGTGGGCACGTCGGTCTCTTTTACGCCCTCTGATCTGCGAACCGCCGGGGCGGCTACCGACTTATACCAGCGTACCATTACCATACGCCAGTGCCAATCCTACAAGAGAACCCCTACGATACCCTGTCCTTCGCCATTGAAGACCTAAAGAAGAAGGGCTACAACAAAGATTTTAACCAGAAGGAAGAATATCTGGAGTGCAAGCAGAATAGCAAGACCTATAGCCCTTCCGACTTCAAAATCACCCATACCTATCGCTTCGAAGGTATGAGCAGCGCCGGCGACAACAGCGTCCTCTACGGCATCGAGACCGGCGATGGCACCAAGGGCCTGCTGGTAGATGCCTACGGCGTATATGCCGATAGTCTCAGCGAGGAGATGATCGAAAAGTTCCGCGTGGAGTACGAAGATCCCGACGAGGTATAGTTAGTCCTTTAGTCTTTTAGGGGGCTCGCCTGGTCGTCATGTCAGACCCTGGGGTCGACGGCGCAGCGTCCGATAATATCCATTATGCTCGCCCGGCAACCGACCATATTGCAGCCCCACATGTAAAAGACTGACGTACTAACGGGCTACCTACTGACTACCGTACTTCTAACTACCGTACTAAACATGACCATCTTCTGGCACCGCCGCGACCTCCGAATCAGCGATAATGCCGGATTGTACCATGCCCTCAAGGACGGTGGTCCCGTGTTACCCATATTCATTTTCGATCGCAATATCCTCGACAAGCTGCCCAGCAAGGAAGATGCACGGGTAGAATTCATTCATGACAGCTTAAAGGAGTTAGCGAAGGCCTACCAGGCTTACGGCAGCGACCTCCAGGTCTACTATGGTTTCCCGCTCGAGGTATGGGAAGAGCTACGCAAGAGCCTCCGCCCCCGGGCTGTTTATGCTAACCGGGACTATGAGCCCTACGCACAGGAGCGCGATCGGGCGGTAGCCGATCTGTTGTCAGTCCGGGATATTCCCTTTCGCGATTTCAAGGATCACGTCATCTTCGAAAGCGAAGAGGTACAGAAAAAGGCCGGTGGCCCCTATACCGTTTATACGCCCTACATGCGGACGTGGCGACGGCTGCTGGATAGTCGACTGGTTGCTTACGCAGATGCCCAAATTAGCTTTTATCTCAAACCCTATCCGACGGAGCGCTACGCCAATAACCTGATTCAGGAAAAGGCCTCCTACCCTATTCCATCTTTAGGTGAAATGGGATTTTCACCCTCCGCTATCGACGTACCACCCGCCTCCGAAGCAAGAGAATTACTCACCCACTACGATCAGAACCGGGACTACCCGGCCGTTGCGGGCACCACTCGCTGGGGACCGCACCTTCGCCACGGAACCGTGAGTGTCCGGGAACGGGCACGACTCGCACAGGCTACTAACGATACTTTATTGGGAGAATTGATCTGGCGGGATTTCTATTCCAACATCTTACAGGCCTTCCCACACGTCGTCAACGGTAATTACCGTCGAGAATACGATCACATCCCCTGGATTAACCAGGAAGACCACTTTCAGCGTTGGTGCGAGGGGAAGACCGGCGTCCCCATCGTCGATGCCGGGATGCGGCAACTGAACGCCACCGGGTTCATGCACAACCGGGTGCGAATGATCGTGGCGAGGTACCTGACCAAACATCTGCTAATCGATTGGCGACTGGGCGAGAAATATTTCGCGGACAAACTCCTCTGCTACGAGTTGGCCAGCAACAACGGTGGATGGCAGTGGGCGGCGGGCGGTGGCGTGGATGCTCAACCATACTTCCGTATCTTCAACTTCGATAGCCAGCAGCGGAAATTCGATAAGGAATACCGGTACGTCAAGCGCTGGGTTCCCGAATACGGTACGGATAGCTACCCCGACGAGCCCATCGTAGAACACAAATTCGGACGGGATCGGGCTCTTCGCGTCTATAAAAAAGCGCTGGCCGAAGCTCGATCGCAATAAAATGGGGTGTTCATGGGGTTGAAATTCCGCCGGGCTATTGTCTACTTTTGCCCTTTAACTACCCAGCGAATGAGATTTTTCCCCGTTTGCGCCCTATTGGCGTATGCTCTGCTATTGACATCAACGAGCTACGGGCAAAAACGGCTGAACCTCTTTACCGAATGCGACTGTAACCGAACCCTCCTTAAGCAGGAGCTCAACTACGTTAATCACACCATCGATCCGGTCAACGCGCAGGTAAACCTCTTCATCGTCACCAATTACCTGTCCAATGGCGGCCGGGTCTACGATCTTCAGTTTAAAGGGCAGCAGGAACTGGCCGGTAACAGCCTCAACTTCAAGGTCTCGACCACGGCGGTCATGACCGGACTCGAGCGCGACGAATATCTCAACAAGCGAATCGAGCTGGGGCTGGCGGGATTCCTGGCGGGTACCGATTACGCTGACCTGGTTGATCTGACGGCGGAAGCACCGGAAGTTTCCGAAGAGGAAAGCGAGGACGCCGAAGTAGAAAGACCCGACAACTGGAACAGCTGGATTTTTGAGGCCAGCGCCTCGTTCAGTTCTGATATAGAAAGCCAGCGAAGCCGAAACGATCTACGGTTCCGTTTCGAAGCGGACCGCACTACCCCGGACTGGCGCTTGCGCTTTACGCCGAATTTTTTCTACCGAATTGAACGCATCGATCAGCGTGACAAGGATCCGCTGATCTCCATTCGCCGGGATCAGGGTATCGATGGCCGCGTAGTCAAGAGTATTAGCAACCACTGGTCGGTCGGTTTTTTTCCGAGTGTCAGCAGTTCCACCTATAGCAATCTTAATCTGGCCGCGCGACTAGCACCAGCCATTGAGTACAATATCTTCGACTATAATCAGGTCCCCTTCAAGGAGTTCACCATTGCCTACCGCGTAGGTTGGGTTTACAACAACTACGTGGATACCACCGTATTTCTTAAAACCGAAGAGAGTCTGGCCCGGCAAAGTCTCGACATCAACCTGCGGCTTCGTCAGCGGTGGGGCTCGGTCTTCGCGGGTGTCTCCGCTGGTAACTACCTGAACGACTTTCAGAAAAATCGCATGTCGCTGGATGTCCAAGCCAACGTCCGCGTCATTAAAGGGCTTTCCTTCAGCGTCAGCGGCAGCTACGATATCATCAATGACCAAATCAGTCTGGCTAAGGGAGAGGCCAGTATAGAAGACATTCTACTGGGACAGGCACAGCTGGCGACAAACTATAGTGCGGACTTACGATTTGGCTTCAGTTATACCTTCGGCTCTCTGTACAACAACGTGATCAACACGCGATTGTGACGCTTTAGCCTAGCCAGCGAAGCGTACCGCGCCGGAGAATTCGTTACGAAAGGTGTCGAAGGCTTTGCGAGAAGCAATGAATCGCAAGTTCTTACCGAACGTACCCTTCGCCTGAAGCTCGACGGTACAGATTTTCAGGAACAGAAACCGGCTCTCGTGAACCATGGCTACGTCATCGATCAAATTATAGCGGGCCGTTTTAAAGTAGTTGCTGACGTACAGGAAATTACCGTCGGTTTCCACCCGCTTAAGGGGCCACAGCGCCAGATAGAACGTGCCCACTCCAGCGAACAACACCAGCAGAATAGCATACCGCAGCGACTGCAGGGGCACACCACCAAAGTAATGCTCCGGGGCCAACCAGATGACGGCGGTGAGGCCGACCAGCACCGTAGTCCAGAATACGGGCACAAACAGCTTTAGAAAAAGCGTGGCGTTGGAAGACAAACGAAGCAAGCGAAAAAGCTTTGGTGGATGGATGACGGGAATTAACCGCAAAGAAAGAGAATCCAAACCGGGACCACAAAGTTGAGCCGTGGGGATTACCCTTTACGTAAATAGTAGTACCCGAGCAGCAATACCACGCCCAATGAGATGGATACGTCGGCAAGGTTAAAGATTGGCCGAAAAAAGAGGAAGGACGAACCGCCCAGCCCCGGAACCCATTCGGGGTAGATACCGTAAAACAGCGGCAGGTAAAACATGTCAACGACGCGACCAAAGAACAGGCTCTCATATCCACCATCCGGGGGCAGAAAGGTAGCTACACCCCCGTGTGGGCCGGAGTCCGAAAAGAGGATACCGTAGAATATACTGTCGATGATGTTGCCAACCGCGCCGGCTTCGATGCACGCGAACGCGGTCAGTAACCAGCGCGAGGCGCGCTCTCGCAATAGTCGAACCAAATAGTAGCCCAACAGCACGACCGCTACAATCCGGAAACCCGTGAGCAGCAACTTGCCTATCCGGCCCCCAAGACTGAGACCGAATGCCATGCCGTTGTTCTCCACGAAGTGAATCAATACCCGGTCCATACCGAATATTTCTAGCTCCTCTCCGTAATGCAGGTGAGTCTTTACCCACATCTTCAGGGCTTGGTCGCACAGCAACACCGTAAGGAGGATAACGATGACGAGGACCTTACGGGACATAATCTGGAAGGGGGTGGCACCAAAAAAGACAACCTCTCCGCATCGGGCGGAAAGGTTGCCAATTTACGTAATCGACTTTGTATGGTAGACCTATCGGTTCTGCTTCGCGTGAATACTGAGCGTAGTGTGCGGGACAATACGCAGGCGTTCCCGGCTAATGAGTTCGCCGGTCGCACGGCAGATACCGTAGACTTTATTTTGGATCCGCAGCAGGGCATTTTCCAGGTGCTGAATCAATTGTTTCTGACGGCTGGCGAGCCGGTGCATCTCCTCATTGGCCATGGTTCCGGTACCATCGTCCAACCCGCGGACCTTACCGTCCTCGCTGTTGGTCTGTTCCGTTAGTTGGTCAAGGTAAAACTGGAGCTGCTTCCGTGCTTCGGCCAATTTGGTATCAATGATGGCTTTGAATTCCGCTAGTTCTTCGTCACTATAGCGGGTTTGCGGTCTTGCTTGCATAGTGTTGTTCATTAAAAGGTAAAGTGTCCAGCCAACTCTATGAGATTGTAGAATTGGTTCACAAATATACCCTATAACGTTGAAAGTGTGTATTTCTTTGTTCGATTTTTATTCTTAACAAACATTATACCGCAAATAAATGGTGCCCCTCGCTTTACTTTCGAACCACCGTTGAGGCTTTGCTAAACCGTATGCGAATTTTCGCTATTGGTAGAGAGCAGTACTTTTACCACAGCCAATGCCCCCTGATTTGACCCCTCGCCGACTTGAGTTCTCCACGATCGTCCCCCGCTCCCTGTCGGAAACCTGGGATTTCTTCAGTCGCCCCGAAAACCTGGAGAAGCTGACCCCGCCGGAAGTCAAGTTCGAACTGCGTTCCCCGGTGCGTGGCGTAGAGATGTACGAAGGCATGATCGTGCAGTATCGCGTCCGACCCTTCCCGGGCTTTACCACCGACTGGATCACCGAAATAACCAAAGTCGAGCCCCATCATCACTTCATTGACGATCAACGCGTGGGCCCCTTCGCGCTCTGGCACCATCAGCATCATTTCCGCATGCGCGATCAGCACACCACCGAAATGCTGGATATCCTGCACTACCAGGCCCCCCTCGGTTTCTTGGGCACCATTGCAGATAAGGTCTTCGACCACAAGCAAGTACTGGGCATCTTCCAGGCTCGCGAAAAAGCGATCAAACAGCTCTTCGGTTCCTGATTTCCCCCGCAGAGCCGTCGGCAAAGCCGACCACTACCC
>JBASAV010000375.1:0-11899 GCA_049650785.1 Lewinella sp.
GCCACGTCGTTTAGCGCCGATTCGGTGGCTTCCAACACGCTCATATTCCCTTCTTCCAGCTTACTCTGAATCGCCTCCACCACGACGATCGAGTCATCCACGACGATACCGATCGCCAGCACGAAACCGAATAGCGTCAGGGTATTGATATTAAATCCCAGCGGACTGAAGAAAATCAGGGCTCCGATAATTGATACGGGAATAGCCAACAAGGGAATGATGGAAGCCCGCCAACGCTGAAGAAACAGGAACACGATGAAGGCCACAATGGCCAGCGCGATCAGCAGGGTATTCACCACTTCACGGATGGATACCTCCACTACGGTCGCGGCCTCGTAGGGCACCTGGTAACTGACGTCGGGCGGAAAATCGGCGCTCAGTTCGTCCATGGCCTCGTAGACACCCTGGGCGGTAGCCAGGGCATTACTGCCGGGAGCCTGGTAGAGGATCAGGATCGATCCCTCCTCGTGATTGACCAGAGACTGGTTGCCGTATGAGAAGGTCCCGAGCTCGACCCTACCGACGTCCTTGATCCGGATCAGCGCACCGGTTTCCGCGTCGTTGCGAATGATGATATTCTCGAACTCCGAAACGTTTTCCAATCGCCCATCGAGGAAAACGGTGTATTCAAATGCCTGGCTGTCCTCCTGCGGCGGCGCACCCACCGAACCGGCGGCCACCTGCTGATTTTCGGCCCGTACGGCTTCAATGACATCCGTAGGGGTCAGGCCCAACTGCGCCATCTGGTCGGGATACAGCCACAGGCGCATGCTGAAATCCTTCGTGACGGCGAAGGCATCGCCGATACCTTCCACCCGCAGCAGACGGTCCTTGACATAAATGTTAGCGTAATTGTCTAAAAACTCCGCGTCATGGGTGCCGTTCGGCGACTGCAGAGCTACCAGCATAAAGAGCCCGGGATTACGCTTGCGCACCGTGAGTCCCAGTCGACGTACTGCTTCCGGCAGGGCCGGCTCGGCTATCCCCAGGCGGTTCTGCACATCGAGGGCCGCGATGTCGATGTCGGTGCCCAGTTCGAAAGTGACGTCGATACCGACCACCCCGTTGTTGGTGCTGTTGCTGGTGATGTAGTCCATCCCCGGCGTACCGTTGACCTGTACCTCGATCGGCGTAGTGACGGTTTGCTCAACCGTCCGCGAGTCCGCACCGATGTAACTGCCACTGATGGATACACTGGGTGGGGTGATCTGCGGAAACTGGGTGATGGGCAGGCTGATCAGGGAAATGGTCCCGACGAGCACGAGCACGAGCGAAAGAACGATAGCCGCTTTGGGCCGGTAGACGAAAAATTTCAGCATGGGCGGGCTAGTTCTTGGCGGATTGTACGCGGACGCGGCTACTATCGCGGACGGCCTTGAGCCCTTCCGCGATGATCGTATCGCCGGCCTCTACTCCTTCCAGAATGATCTGCAGGTCGCGGACCTGCTCCCCCGTACGCACGTTCTGGCGATAGGCCATACTGTCCTGGACCCGGTAGACGTAAAACTCCCCCATCTGCTCCGCAAGCGCCTGGGAGGGAACCGTAAGTTGCTGACCGGACATCTCGTTGAGCACTTCGACGGATACGGTCATGCCGTTGCGCAGGATATTGGTCTTATTGTCGAACTGTAGCCGGACCGTCAGGCTACCGGTCCGGGAATCCACCGTCTGCTCGGTAGCATATATCTGCCCGGGGATGCCGTACAGGGTGCCGTCCGGCAGCCGCAGCCGGAAGGTGGAATCGAGTTCGGCTGCCGACATGCTTTCGAAGCGGGCGAAGCGGGGAATCTCCCGCTGGGGAAGGGCGAAGTCAACTCCTACCGGCTCCTGGCGGGTGATCTCGGTCAGCACGGGACTCCCCGGCGATACCTGGGTTCCTACTTTGGCACTACCCAGACTGGTCAGTCCGGTAAGCGGTGCGCGGATGTACGCATAGTCCAGTTGTGTCTGGGCCGAGTTGAGTTGCGCCTCGGCTTGGTTGAGTGCCTGCTGACGGCTCTCGAGTTCGGCCTCCGACTGATCGAGCGTCTGGGTAGCGATTGCTTCCGCCTCGGCCAGACGGCGGTAGCGGGCTACGTTTTTCTCGGCCAGGGATACGTTAGCGCGGGCGGCCTCGATGCCTGCTTCCGCCTGGTTGACCTCGGCCTCGTACCGGCGCACGTCGATGGTGTAGAGCCGCTGCCCCTGTTGCACCAGTTGGCCATCGCGGAAGTGGCGGGCCGTGATGTACCCGCTGACCTGAGGGCGCACCTCCACCCGCTCCAGGGGGGTCACCGTACCGGGGAATGATTCGTAAAATACCAGATCCTGTTCCTCCACCTGCACCACACGCACCGCTATGGCTTGCTGTTGTCCCTGCGCTCCGGCGCCAGAAGGCGTTTCCGATCCCCCACCACAGGCAAGCATAAACATCGGCAGAAGGAGGAGGTATAGTTTCATAGCATTCAGCTTAAAGGGTTCCGGCAGCGTAGCGCAGCCCCACCCGGGCCAGGGCGGCATCCAGCAGGCTATTGACCACGGCCAGTCGCGCCTGCTGCAGGTCGTTCTCCGCGATGATTACGCTTAGAAAATTGGTGATCCCCTCGCGGTACTGCAGGTCGACCACCTCGTAAATTTCCTGGGCGAGGTCTACATTTTCCTGCGCAACGGCATAGGCATTGACGGCCTGGTCGTAGCGGTTGCGGGCTACCCGGTATTCGAGTTCGACCCGTGTTTCTACCGCCTGCAGGTCGTACTGTAACTGGTCACGTAATACGGCTTGCCTTTCGATACGCCGGAATCGCCGGCCACCGGTAAATAGCGGAACACTGACATTGACGCTGGCCAGAGCGTTAGGGAATACCCGATCGTAGAGATTCCGCAACTGGTTGCTCTGCCAGGTCAGGTTGTAGGTACCGCCCAGGTAAAAGTCCGGCAACCACGCCTGCCGGTAGAAGAGCGCATCTAGGGCAATGAGCCGGTCCTGGGCCAGCAATTGGCGGTATTCTACGCGTTGGTCGGGCTGGAGTATGGTTATGGTATCGGCAAATACGGTCAGGGTCAGTTGATCGATATCGTAGGATACGTCCAGTCCCTGTTCGGCGGGATAGCCCATTACCTGCTTGAGTTCCGCCAGGCTCGTCTGGGCTTCGATAATGGTGTTCTGAAGCTCCAGAGTGGTCCGGTTAAGGGTGATGGTGGCGCGCTTGTAATCCACCTTGTCGTTGAGCCCCTCCTCGAACAGCAAGACCGCATCGCGGAGCGCCCGTTCCTGTCGGTTGACGTCGGCCTGAAGCAAACTGAGCTGCTCGAGGTTTCGGACCACTTCGTAGAAGGCCCGACTCACACTCTCCCGCAACTGAATTTCAACGGCCTCGATGTCCAATCGGGTAGCATTCAGCAAAGGCCCCTGCCTGCGCAGGGCCGCGGCGACGGTGGGATTGTAGATCGTCTGCCGCGCCCCGATGGATACCGTGGAGGTATTGATCGTTCCTATCTCCACCTCCCTGGTTTCGCCACTCTCGGGATTTTCGAAGTCCGGAAAGATAGAAACCGGGCGCTGAAAGTAATGCTGTAAATCACCGGAGACAAACAGCTCTGGAAACCAGGCACTTAACGCAATCTGGTTATCCAATCCAGTTAACCTTAATTCCTCGCGTTGAGCCAGCAACTCGGGGGAGTTTTCCTCGGCGTAGGCAAGGCATTCCTCGAGGGTATAGGTTGACTGGCCCCATGTCCACGCGGGCAGACAAAGAATTAAACCTATCCAGAATGCCCTACTGCGTGTCTTCATACCTGCTTTGCCCGGTCCGCCCCATGTCGTACCTGCGGCGTTCAGGATGGCTAAAGGAGTATAGACAATTGTTGTTCATAGCGATTGCCCGACCGTGGGGATCTAAGTGGATTAAATGCTGGTGATCGGGGGTAGGGTTAACAAACCTTCTCCGCCCGACGTATTGCCATTGGTACCATTGAACCCGATTATGCTCCGTATGCCGTCTTTCTTGTCCCTTCTCCCTACCGGCTTGCTTTCTGTCATCATGCTGACCCTATGTGATGTGGCGGCCCAGCAGCCTGTCAACCCGACCGGCGCATCCACCTACGTGGACGAGGAAGGCGTGATATGCTGGAGCGATACCCAGGAGGAGATCACGGGCTTCGGCGTTAATTACACGGTGCCTTTCGCGCACGCCTACCGTTCCGCCGAACGACTCGGTCTCGATCCGAAGGAGATGATCGACCGCGACGTTTACCATTTCGCCCGCCTGAACCTCGACCTGTACCGCGTCCACGTCTGGGATACCGAGATCAGTGACACCCTGGGGAACCTGCTGGACAACGAGCACCTGGACGCCTTCGATTACCTACTCGCGGAATTAGGCCGGCGTGACATCAACTACATCCTGACCCCGATCGCCTACTGGGGTAACGGATGGCCGGAACCCGATCGCGAGACGCCCGGCTTTTCGCATAAGTACGGCAAGGCGGGTAGCCTGCTCGATACGGCGGCAATTCGGGCGCAGGAACGCTACCTGCAGCAGTTCATGGAGCACGTCAATCCGTACACCGGAATCGCTTACCGCGACGATCCCCGCCTACTGGCCGTAGAGATCAGTAATGAACCGCACCACGACGGCACCCCCGCCTCGGTGACTGACTTCGTGCGGCGGATGCGCGAGGCCGTGAAGGCAAACGGAACCGAAAAGCCGGTCTTCTACAATATCAGCCACAGCGTGCACCTGATGGACGCCTACTTCGCCGGAGGCATTCGGGGTGGAACCTTTCAGTGGTACCCGACGGGCCTGAGCTACGGAAAGGCTCTCCCGGCCAACGTCCTGCCCCTAATCGACCGCTACCACATACCCTTCGACAGCATTATCCGCGACGCCGGGGGAGCCAAGATCGTCTACGAATTCGACCCAGCCTACATCAATTCCGGTTACCCCTACCCCGCCATGGCCCGGTCCTTCCGCTCCGCGGGTATTCAGTTGGGCACCCACTTTTCCTACGACCCCACCTACCTGGCCAGCATCAACACCGAGTACAATACGCACTACATGAACCTGGTGTACGCCCCACGGCAGGCCATTGGATTGATGATCGCGGCGGAGGTCTTCCGGCAGGTGCCCCGCTACGCCGACTATGGCCCCTACCCCACCGATACCACCTTCGGGGCCTTCACCGTGAGTTACGACCGCGATCTGGCGCTCCTGAATGATGGTGTGCGATACTATTACAGTAATGACGTGAGGGACGCGCCCCGCGCCCCGGATTCGCTACGGAGCATCGCAGGGCTCGGTAACTCCCCCCTCGTGCAGTACGGCGGTACGGGAGCCTATTTTCTGGATCGGCTGGAAGAAGACCTCTGGCGACTGGAAGTGCTTCCGGATGCCCTGCAAGTCCGCAACGTCTACGGTCGGAACAGCCCTGACAAGACGGTCACCGTTCTGCAGGAAAACACCCATCCCATCTCGCTCTCCCTGCCGGCCTTCGGCGGCGCCTTCGCCGTCCGCCCGATCAATACGGGTAACGAATGGGCACCACCCGTAGGACAGGACCAGTTTGCCGTTCGTCCGGGTGTGTACCTGATTGGCGATCCAGACCTCATTTCGGCCCAGGACCTGGATGCGGCGTGGGTCGGCGGGACGCTTCGCGACTACGGTGGCACGGAGGGCACGGTGGACCGAACCTACGTGGTGCATCGAGCCTCTCCGGTCGTACACGCCGGAGCGCCCGTTACCATCCAGGCGGAGGTGGCGGCTCCCGATTCGATCACCGGGGTAGCTTTGGTGGCCCCGCAGGGACCACCTATCGATATGGAGCGTACCTCCGGCTTTACCTATTCGGCCGTTATCCCCGGTGATCGGGTAGAGCCAGGAAATATCGGATACTACATCAAAGTCAGCGTCGGTGACTCGGTACGCACTTTTCCGTCGGACGCTCCCGGCGATCCCTCCGCCTGGGACTTTTACGACCGCGAGCCGTACCGAACACGCGCCGTTCCGGCTGAGCAGGGGATCCGGCTGTTTGCCGCGCACCGGGATCGGGGGGACCTCGTCCTGTCGCGATGGATGGAGTCGCTGAAGCTGGTTCCCGCCGGCCCCGGATTGGAGGACGAATTTCAAATAAGCTTGGAGACGCTTGATTCCGATGATCCGGAAAGCGATGAGTCGTCCAGTAATGGTGATTACGCCTTCCGGCATTACGTGAGCCCGGCGGTAGCAGGCTTAAATATGGATGACTTAGCTTACGATAGTTTGATACTCCGCGGCCGTTCGCTGTTGGGCGACGTACAACCCGTGGAGGTGGGCCTCACGCTTACGGACGGATCGACTTACGCAGCGCTGGTGGAATTTCCTGATGGGGTCGAAGAAGTCGCCATAGCCCTGGAGGACTTGGAGCTGGTTCCGACGGTCTTACTACCAAGACCCTATCCGGGTTTCCTGCCTTATTTATTTGTAAGCCAGCGGGTTAGCGGCTTTGACCTCTCGAAAGTGGAGAGCCTGCAGATTCGAATCGGGCCCGGTCAAACGGAGGATCGGCTCACTCAGCCACAGGGTATGGGACTGATCAGTGTGGACCTGCGCTAGCTACCAATCCGGCCGGATGCCCGGCGCGTAGGGGTAGGATAATGATTTATAGTAGGTCAGGTCATGCTCGGGTGCCGGAACGCCGGCCGGCAGGGGTAATCCCGACAGACTGCTGAAATAGGCAATGGAGGCATCCCGCCACCAGGCGGCTTCGCGTTGCTGCACCTGTAGATACTGCGTCACTTCACGGTGGCGGTCGGCGTCGACCTCCCCTTCTAAAGATGCCCACTGCTCCGCCAGCCATTCGGTACCCGCTACACCATCCTGGTAACGGCGGCACAGTTCATCCCATAGCTGTTCGCCATTTTGCATTTCCCAGTCCCAGGGCAGATGATGAAACCACAGCAGATATTCCGGCGGGCAGGTCTTTGGATCGGAAAACAGCGCTTGCACTTCGGGGGCATATTGTGCCAGGGCATTACTTCCGGTTTCGGTCCGGTCGAAGCCGATACCCATACTGTCCGCCCGATTATAGTAGGCGGGATTCCACTCCGGTCGGCCGAGGTTGGACACCCAGGGTCCGGGGCCGTAATGGTGTCCGGTGGCCATCTGGTGGGTCAGGCCCAGCGGGGTCATGTAGTTGACGCAGATCTCGCGGGAGGCCAACAGCATCTCGACGATCGTACCGGTCACCGATTCGTCGCCATCGTAGGTCAGCGTGGCCCACTCTTCGTATATCTCGCGGGCCGACAGCGCGGGATCCCATGCAAGTCGTCCGAAGGCGTACCAGTCGGCCTGGTTGAAGGGGTGGCCCGTCCAGTTGCGGTCGGTACCGATATTGGCCACGCCGGCCAGTCCGGCTACCGTGGAGGTCACGGATGTTCCTTCGCCCTCCTGGTGGGTGTCCGCGTCAAGTACTTCCGTAAAAAGGGGAGCCAATCCCACCAGGTGAGTTCCCTGTCCCAGGTATTCCTTGGTTATTTGTAGTTCCAGCAGCAAAGGGGTTTCGGGGGTAGCTCCGAAAAGCGGACTGAAGGGTTCCCGCGGCTGAAAATCGATGGGACCGTTCTTTACCTGCACCAGCACGTTGTCACGGAAGCCGCCGTCCAGGGGCACGAATTCCTCGTAGGCCTGCATGGCCCGGTCCGCTTCCGGGTCGCTGTTATAGACAAAGGCGCGCCACATCACGATACCGCCGTGGGGTTCCAGTGCCTCCGCCAGCATATTGGCTCCTTCTGCGTGGCTGCGTCCGTACTCCCGCGGTCCGGGTTGCCCCTCACTGTTGGCTTTGACCACGAAGCCGCCGAAATCCGGGATACGTTCGTAGATCTCGGTGACTTTGTCTGTCCACCAGGATTTCACGTCGGAGTTCAGGGGATCGGCGGTCTCCAGTCCTCCCATTTCCATCGGCGAGCTGAAGCGGGCCGTCAGGTATAGCTTGATGCCGTAGGCACGGAAGACCTCCGCCAGGGCGGCCGCCTTTTCCTGGTAGTCCGGCCGAAAGATCAGCGAGTTCGCGTTCACGTTGGTGACCACGCTTCCGTTGATACCGACCGAAGCACATGCCCGGGCGTAATCGATGTACCGTTGGTCGATCACTTCCGGGAGCGTATGCCACTCAAAGATCGAGAAGCCGGCGTAACCGCGTTCCACGGTTCCGTCCAGATTATCCCAGTGATTCAGGATGCGGATGGCCTTTTCGGGCACCTCCGTCAGGGATATGCCCTCCAGTGATTCTCCGGATTTCACCAGTCGCAGCAAATGGAATACGCCGTACAGAAAGCCCGCATCCGTACTGGCAGCCAGTTGGATATTCCCTTCCATATCCGTTATTCGGTAGCCTTCTGCGCCTATCTCCGTGGTACTGACGCGGTACAGCATTAAGCTGCCGGCGGTAGTCTTTTGGGCGCCGCGCGCAGGAAAAATGTTTTCCCCCAATAGCCCGGTCAGTCCCCGACGTAGTTCATCCATTGCCGATTGCATGATTGCAGTCGTCGTATCCACCTCTCCCGGCTGTAAGGTCGCGAAGTGTTCCAGGTAGTTTGATCGCAGGGCCTCGTCCGTAATCCGGTCGTAGCGGAGCCATAGTCGGTATCCGTCCTCGGCAAGGAGCGGTCCGGTGGCCAGATAGAGCAATAGAAAAAGGGAAACGGATTTCAGCATGATACGCGCGCGATTAGTTTTGCCAAGGTAACACAATCCATTGCGTGAGTCTCTCTAGCGGCCTTTCTACGGATGGTTTGGGCAGGGCCCTGACAGCTGCTACTCGCTGAAACAGCTTACCGCGGTTTGTGGGCGCTGACGTAGCTGAAGACCTCGCGGACCACTTTGCGCTTCACTTCCCGCTGCCGCTCGCGGTCCATATACTTCAGGCGAAACTGGAATTTTACCTCCATATAGTCCTTCTTCACCTCTACGATCTTGAGCAGGTAACTGTCGGGTTCGATGAGGTCACTGTAGCCGCGGATGCATTCCACGAGGTCGCGTTCCAGCTCATTGATATCGGTGATGGCTTTGATGTCCATTTCGAAATCGATACTGAGCAGGCGCACGTCGCGACGGGTATAATTGATGATCTCGCTGGTGTAGATCTTGCCATTCGGCAGGATGACGACGTCATCGTTGTCGTTGAGGATTTTGACCTTCAGGAGGCCAATGTCCGTCACCCGCCCGCGGTAGGTATAAAAGCGGACGTAATCACCGACCTCGAAAACGTCGGTGAAGCTGTAGTATATCCCAACGATCAGGTCATTGACAAAATCCTTCGAAACGATGGCAATGGCCGCCGCCACGAGACTCAGGCCGGTAAACAGGGAGGTGAAATCAATCCCGATCAGGGAGAAGATGGTAAAGATGACTACCCCCCCGATCATCAGTTTACGGATATTCTCGACCCCGTAGATGAAGTTCTTAGCCCCCCGTCGTTTGGCGTAGTTCTGCCGTTGGTACAGCCATTTGATGAAGCGGGTGATCACGTTGAGCACCGCAACGGTCATGATGAAGTACAGCAGCAGACGCCAGAACTTGGGGGTGCCCGGCGCGTATAGGATTCGATCGTCGAAGTGGACCAGGTAGATACCCGCCAGGATGATACAGACCTCTAGGCTTGCCAAAATCAACGTACCGGTAAGACTACGGTCCTTCATTAACTATCCTTTACCGTGAAACACGGGCTGTATTCAACGCCACTTCTTGTACGCGTTGATGAGGCCATTCGTGGAGCTGTCGTGTGACTGCACTTTATCACTACCCTCCAGCTCCGGCAGAATAGCCTTAGCCAGCTGCTTACCCAGCTCGACGCCCCACTGATCGAAGCTGTAGATATTCCAGATGATGCCCTGGACGAATATCTTATGCTCGTACAACGCGATCAGTTGCCCGAGGGTATACGGGGTGATCTTCTTCACCAGGATACTATTGGTGGGTTGGTTACCATCGAACACCTTGAAGGGGACCAGTTCGGCGATACGCTCGTCGCTGAGGCCGTCAGCGCGTAGTTCCTGCTCCACCTGAGCGGCGGTTTTGCCGTTCATGAGCGCTTCCGTCTGAGCGAAGTAATTACTCAGGAGGATAGCGTGGTGGTCGCCCATTGGATTGTGAGACACCGCCGGGGCGATGAAGTCACAGGGAATGACCCGCGTACCCTGGTGGATTAACTGATAGAAGGCGTGTTGCCCATTAGTGCCGGGTTCTCCCCAGATGATGGGGCCGGTTTGATAGTCCTCGATCGGTTCCCCGTCCCGGTCGACGCTTTTACCGTTGCTTTCCATGTTGCCCTGCTGGAAGTAGGCCGCAAACCGGTGCATATACTGGTCGTAGGGAAGGATGGCTTCGGTTTCCGCTTCCCAGAAGTTGTTGTACCAGATACCGATGAGCGCCAGTTTGACGGGCAGGTTCTCTTCCAGCTTGGCGTGGCGGAAGTGGCGGTCCATCGCGTGGAGGCCATCCAGAAGCTCCGCAAAGTTGTCAAAACCGACGGTCAGCGCGATGCTCATACCAATGCTGCTCGACAGGCTGTAGCGTCCGCCTACCCAGTCCCAGAAGCCAAACATGTTCTCTTCCGCAATACCGAAGTCCTTCACCCCTTCCGCATTGGTTGATAGGGCGACGAAGTGTTTGGCCACGTCCTCCTGGCTACCCCCCTGATCGAGGAACCATTGCCGGGCACTCCGGGCATTGGTCATGGTCTCCTGGGTGGTGAAGGTTTTGGATGCGATTAGGAAGAGCGTGGTCTCGGGATCCACCTTTTTGAGCGTTTCCGCCAGGTGGGTGCCATCTATATTGGATACGAAGTATACTTCCCGCCCGTCGATCCAGTAGGGCTTAAGCGCCTCGGTAACCATTACGGGTCCGAGGTCGGAGCCGCCAATGCCGATGTTAACTACCTGGGTGAGGGGCTTTCCGGTATAGCCGGTATGTTGACCCTGGTGGAGGCGTCCGGCGAAGGCTTTCATCCGGTCCAGCACTTCGTTGACCTCCGGCATAACGTCCTCGCCGTCTACCATGATGGACTGCCCACCCCGGTTACGCAGCGCTACGTGGAGGACCGCCCGCTGTTCGGTTCCGTTGATGACCTCACCGGCAAACATCTTTTCGGTGGCCTCCTTGACGCCGCAATCGTCGGCGAGGCGGTAGAGTAGCTCGAGGGTTTCCTGGGTGATGATATTTTTGGAGTAATCGATCAGTATATCTTCCAGTTGCTGGCTGAAGGTGGCAAATCGCTCGGGATCCTGTGCGAACAGGTCTTTCATGTGCCGCTGCTGCATTTCGTGGGCATGCATTTCCAGTTCTTTCCAGGCTAGGGTCTTCGTAGGATTGAGGTTGTGCAGCATCTTGGTGGATTTTGCCACTAGATACGAATAGCTAGCCCTAATGTGCGGTGGGAAGGAAAAAGTCGTGGATGTTGACCCTAAGCGTTAAGGGTCGTAGATAAGCGTCCAAACCATGAACACCATCAATCGGCCTACGTTTGATGATTGAACACGTGTCGGGTATTCCCGGCCACTCGCTTTTTTTCAAACCAACCAACCAAAGATGAAAAATTTATTTTCTCACTTCGCCGCTATTCTGGCTATCGTCGCTTTCCTCCCCGTGAGTGCGACCGCCCAGGACGACGCTATGTCCGGCGAAGAACAAACCATACTGGAGGTCGCCCAAAGTAACGGCGACCTTACCATTCTAACCCGCGCCATCCAGGCCGCCGGTTTGACGGAAGATCTATCCGGTGAAGGTCCCTTCACTGTTTTTGCTCCCGTCGACCAGGCCTTTTACGGTTTGCCCGAAGGTGTGCTTTC
This sequence comes from Lewinella sp., assembly GCA_049650785.1. Taxonomy (GTDB): domain Bacteria; phylum Bacteroidota; class Bacteroidia; order Chitinophagales; family Saprospiraceae; genus Neolewinella. The sequence goes on from JBASAV010000375.1 coordinate 11,804, forward strand.
CGCCCTTACCAAGGCAGACAACCGCGATGCACTCATCGACATTCTGAAGTACCACGTCGTAGCCGGTGAGCTCACCGCTGAGGCCGTTACCTCGGG
>JBASAV010000376.1:0-1562 GCA_049650785.1 Lewinella sp.
CCTCGGTACCATCCGGAGCTCTAACCTCTGCACGGAGATCATGGAATACACGAGCCCCGACGAGGTGGCCGTCTGTAACCTGGCCAGCCTCGCCCTGCCGAAGTACGTGAAGGAGGACACCCGCGAGTATGACCTCGACCGCCTCGTAGAAGTCACCCGTGTCGTTACCCGTAACCTCAATAAGGTCATCGACCGGAACTACTATCCCATCGAGCAGGCCCGCAACTCCAATATGCGCCACCGGCCGATCGGCCTGGGCGTACAGGGACTGGCCGATGCCTTCATCATGTTGCGTATGCCCTTCGACAGCGAGGAGGCCCGCCAGCTGAACAAGGACATCTTCGAAGCCATTTACTTCGCCGCCTGTACCGAATCCATTGCCCTGGCTAAGGAACTCGGTCACTACGAAAGCTACCCCGGTAGCCCCGCCAGTAAGGGTAACCTGCAGTTCGACCTGTGGGGCGTCACGCCTTCCGACCGCTGGGATTGGGCCGGCCTTAAAAAGGACCTCGCTCAGTACGGCATGCGCAACAGCCTCCTCGTAGCGCCGATGCCTACCGCCAGCACCAGTCAGATACTCGGTAACAACGAGTGTTTCGAGCCCTACAGCTCCAATATGTACACCCGCCGTACCCTGTCCGGTGAGTTTGTCGTGGTCAACAAGCACCTGCTACACGACCTGATTGGCCTCGGGCTATGGGACAACCAGATGCGTAACCGCCTGATGCAGAGCAACGGCTCCATCCAGGACTTCGAGGACGTACCGCAGCACCTCCGTGACCTCTACAAGACGGTCTGGGAGATCAGCCAGAAGGTCGTCATCGACATGGCTGCCGACCGCGGTGCGTATGTCTGCCAAAGCCAGTCGATGAATCTCTTTGTCGAGAACGTCAACTTCGGCAAGCTGTCCAGCATGCACTTCTACGCCTGGGGTAAGGGCCTGAAGACCGGCATGTACTACCTCCGCACGAAGGCTGCCCGCGACGCGATCAAGTTCACCGTCGACAAGGAGCAGCTCATCAAGCAGAGCGACGACGGCGACGGCCAGGTCAAGCAGGGTACCCGGGAGATCTCCGCGCCCAAGATGACCGGTGGCGTACCGAAACCGAAAACCGAAGAGGGTGGGGCGGCTACCGCCACCGCCGCGGGAGAATTTGAAGAATTGAGTGCCGAGCAAACCGCTCAGGTAGGCAAGACCTGTAGTTTGGACGATCCGGACTGCATTGCTTGCTCCGCTTAGAGAAATTTTAGATTAGAGAGACGCTATATCAAAATTGGATTAACATTCATTGCCCGCGACGCCTTTCGTCGCGGGCTTTTTTGTGGGGCCTCGGATGCCAGATGAGGGTGGCTATTCTTTTCCCGGATATCAGTCCTCACACACGGCCACCGTCAGAAATGGCTCGTCCATTCCTAAACCGGGAAAACCAATACCACTTCCGTACCCTCCTCCCCCTCCACGTGGATCTGCCCGTCCAACTGCTCGGCGAAGGTGCGGATCAGTACGCTGCCGAAATGCTCTACCCGGTCGTTCCGGTGCCGGGCCCGGCCGCGACCGTTAT
>JBASAV010000377.1:0-12625 GCA_049650785.1 Lewinella sp.
GTACGTGAACGGACCGTACGGACTCGATCCGGTAGCATAGCAGATATAGTGGGTATCTCCGGTCGAGTAGGAGAAGTAGTACGTTCCCCGGTAAAGGTGCATCCACGCCGCCTCAAAGAAGCGCCGGTCATTGTCTCCGGCGCGTAGCGGATTACCGTCCGGGTCGAGTATAGTGATCTCCTTTGGCGATTCGTCAAATTCCAGCATGTCCGAACGTAAACGGGCTACCAGCGGTCCCATGGCGGGTTCCTCTCCGGTTGGTTCTGCGTGGGCGGGATCGTATTGATTATCGCGATATTCCTGCAGTTGACCACCCCATAATCCACCGAAGTACATATAGAACTTGCCGTCCGTATCCCCGAATACGGCGGGGTCTATGGAGTAACTACCCTGTATGGGATCGGGTTGGGCCTGGAAAGGTCCTTCGGGACGGTTGCCGACAGCCACGCCTATTCGAAATCTTCCTTCTCGATCACGCGCCGGAAAATAGAAGTAGTACTGGCCGTTGGCGTAGGCTGCATCCGGGGCCCACATTTGCCGCGACGCCCAGGGAACATCTTTGACGTGCAGTGCCACGCCATGGTCGGTTGTTTCACCGAAGGGCTGATCCATCGACAGAACGTGATAGTCTTCCATGCCGAAGTGATCACCGTTGTCATTGAACGGAATACCGGCATCGATATCGTGCGAGGGATAGATGTAGATACGGTCTTCAAAGACGTGAGCCGAGGGATCGGCCGTATAGATGTGCTCGACTAGCGGCTCGGAAAGGGCCGCCGCCCGTAGTTTGTCGTAATCGGGTTCTTGGTCCATCTTGGTCTATGTGTATACTCGGTTTGGTTGTTTACAAAATCAGCTCACATTCTTTGCCCGGCTCACGAGCAGGTCACGCTCGATACGGTTTTCCATCCCCTTGTCGATTTCGTACCAGAACAATAATCCGCATCCAATTAAAAAGGGTAGGGATGCGTACAGGCTAACGAGTAATCGAATACCGTATACGGTATCCTGCGTTTGCTCCGCCGCCCCGGCTTCATAACCGTAGAAAGAAAGTAGCATGGCTACCAGTGCGCCCCCGATCGCCAGACCGACCTTTAGTCCGAAGATCATGGCCGAAAAGATGATGCCGGTTGCCCGTCGGTTGTTCTTCCATTCGGAGTAATCCGCTACGTCGGCAATCATCGCCCAAAGCAGGGGCACCGTAACGCCATAAGCCAGGCCGTGCCCGACCTGCGAGAGAAATACCAATTCAACCGCGTCGGGCGGAAAGAATAGATATACCAGTAAAAAAAGGGTGGAGATGAAGAGAAAGATACCGAAAACGTTACGCTTGCCGAAACGATCCGCCAGCGCTTTGCTGAAGAAGATGCCAATGATTTGACAGATAATACTGGTGGCGTTATACAGGCTGAAGGCCGAAGTGGCCGGGTCTTCGGGCCAACGAAATTCGGTCAGTCCAATGCCAGTCAGCGTCGAGTTCAGGCCGTTGATGAAGCGGTTAAAGCCGATGTTCTCGAGGAAGGCCACTAGAGCCGGTTCGTTCATGTACTCGGAAAAATAGTACACGTAAGAGCCGCCCTTCAGGGCCAGGGCTACGAAGACTAATGTAGTCAACACCAGCATGATCACCCAGGGACGGTTTTGAACCAGGTCGCGCAGGTCATCCTTTACACTCGACTCCTGCTCGGGTCGCGGAACCACACGCTCTTTGGTCGTCAGGAAGGTAATGATCAGCATCACCACACCGGCACAGGCCAGTATGGTCATCGTCCGTTCAAAACCGATAGCCTTGTCGCCATCACCCAGTATTAACACGATCGGCAAGACCAGAACCTGGATGATGAACTGCGCAACCATGACAGCCACGAATCGGTAGCTGGACAGGCTGTTCCGCTCGGACATGCTGCCCGTCAGTACGCCGCTGAGGGCGCTGTAGGGGAGATTATTGGCCGAATAAATCATCACTAACAGGAGATAAGTGACCCCCGCGTAGATCAATTTCCCCGTTGGCGCAAAGTCAGGCGTTGCGAAGGTCAACATCACGATGACCCCAAAGGGAACCGCCGTCCACAGGATCCACGGCCTGAATTTGCCCCACCGCGTGCGGGTACGGTCGGCGATAGCTCCCATCACCGGCGTGAAAACCGCTCCTCCCAGGATGCCGGCCCAGAATATGATGAAGGCAGCCCATCCCGCGGGGATGCCATACACATCAGTGTAGAAAAAAGCAATGAAGGTGACCAGGGTCTGAAAGATCAGGTTGGCCGCCAGGTCGCCGAGCGCGTATCCGACCTTTTCGGTGACGGATAACTGGTGGTTTTCTATGGACATGGTAAAGACCTTGGTTTACTGCTTTAGTGCCACTACCGAACGGTAGGCTTCCTTAGGTACGGACTCCCGGTCGAAAAGGAGAGGGTAGTTCGTGCGTCCCCGGATCGGCCAGCCGTTTAGCCAGCTTTGGGCATCGTTGACCCCCCACAGGGTAACCCGGGTGATGGCATCGTCGTGCTTCAAAAACAGACGAAACAGATCGGCGTACCGCTCGGCCAGCTTATTGGACACCGAATCAGGAATTCCGCCGGCGTAGGGATTCATCGCTTCGCTTTCCTCAAAATTCTGGTTTACGTCGGCGCCCTGGAGATCCCAGGGATTGGGTAGGACCGTCAGGTCGAGTTCCGTGATCATCACCTTTGCGCCGGTGGCGGCGTAGGCTTCGATGCTGGCCTCTACCTCCTCGATCGGTGGGCCATTGAGGTTGTAGTGCCCTTGCATGCCGACACCGTCGATGCGCAATCCGTTCTCTTTGAGCAAATTGACGATGCGCACGGCTCCCTTGCGTTTCTCCGGATTATTGAGGTTGTAATCGTTGTAGTAAAGTTCCGCGTCGGGGGCTGCCTCCGCGGCGATCCGGTAGGCGTCGAGAATGTATTGCTCGCCCAGGACCTTGTAAAAAACGGATTCCCGGTAGGATCCATCTTCGTTGAGCGCTTCGTTTAGCACGTCCCAGCCGTTGATGCGTCCGGCGTAGCGTCCGGCTACGGCGCGGATGTGCTCCTCCATATACCGGCGCAGTTGATCCGGCTCGGTTGTCTGGTTCACGTAATCGGGGGCCTGGGAATGCCACACGAGGGTATGGCCTATGATCCATTTGTCCTGACGCTCGCCAAGTTCCACGTACGCGTCGGAAGCTTCCCATGCGAAGGAATCGGGGCCGGGCTGTATGTTTTCCCACTTCATCACGTTTTCCGGTGTGATGGAATTGAATTCGCGCGCCAGTACCCGCAGGGAGGCGGTATCCTGACCCGTGATTTGCCACGTGTTGATGGCGGCTCCGATGTAAAAGTTGTCGGCGTACACCTCTGCCAGAGATGGTGGCGTAGTCACAGCGTCAGTCTCGGTATTCGGGGTGGTGCTCGTTCCGGCGCAGGCCGTCAGCCCGGCCGCGAGAAGGAAAAAAGCGGAAAAACGGAAGGAAAGGTTTAGTTGCATGTCGGACTTCTGTAAGGGATGAGCGGCACTTGCCGGGAAAGATTACGGTGCGCCAATGTAAGCACTTTTGCGCGGGTACGAAATCGATTGTGTACGAATAGGCTATCTTTATCCGGCCCATCTAAGGCAAAGGGTCAGGGTCAAACTTTACGCAACGAAGAGGCGCGGACCACCAATCCGGTGTCGAGGTAGGTCATCTTAGGTGGCAGCGGCGTCTCGAGGTTAGCGATGTGCAGCGCCTGCTGAAGCGCCTTGCGGCCCATGGCGGCGGCGGGGTGGGACATAGACGAGAGTTGCGGCTCGATGATTTCGCAGACGGGGTCGTCATTAAACCCGATTACGGCCAGATCGTGGGGAATCTTGATTCCGGCGGAGTGGGCGTATTTCATTGACCCGACAGCCGCGATGTCCATTGTGCTGAAGATGCCGTCCGGATTGTGCCCCTCCTCGAAGAGATGGCGGGTGAATTGATAGCCCTCGTCCATATTCAGACGATTGGAAGCCAGGACAAGTGTTTCGTCGATGGCGATGCCATTTGCGCGCATGGCCTTACGGTAGCCCGCCTCCCGTTCCTGGTAGATGACTTGGTTGCGGGCGCCCCCCAGCAGCGCGATCCGCCGGCAGCCCTGGTCGATGAGGTGCTGGGTAGCCTCGTAGGCGGTGGCGGCGTTGTCGATCATCACGCGATAGCCCTCGATCTGCTGGGGCACCCGGTCGACGAAGATGACCGGCGTACCGCTTTGCATGATCTCGGTGAGGTGACCGTATTCGGATGTTTCCATCGCCAGCGACACGAGCAGCGCGTGAATCCGGCTGTCGAATAGTGCCCGGGCATTTGCTACCTCATTCTTGTAGGAGTCCTGGGATTGACTGATGATTACTTCGTACCCCGCCGTACGGGCCTCCGCTTCGATGCCCGAGATAAGATTGGAGATGAAGGGGTGATTTATCCAGGGCACCAGGACCCCAATGGTATGCGAGGTCTGGGTGCGAAGGTTTGCGGCGACGACGTTAGTGCGATAGCCCCGTTTGAGCGCCAGTTCCTTCACCGCTTCGCGGGTTTCTTGTCCGATACTGTAGTGGTCCTGGAGCGCGCGGGAAACCGTTGAAGGGGCAACCTTCAGTTCCGTAGCCAAATCATAGATGGTAACCCGCTTTTTACGCTTCTTATTCATTGGAACGCTCTCGATACGTTAGTCAAATTGACACTTCCAAATTTCCGGCAGAATATTGCTAACAGTATATGGTCAAGAAATTCAGGAAGCGGGAAGGTAAGGCATTTTGACCTTTGACTAGGCAGCATCAGCGTTTCGCGTCACCCGAACCCGCGGGCACCGGCAAATGACTTAACCCGAAGAAGGTGCCGGAAACTGACTTTGCAATGGGGCAGTGAACAGTGCTACGTGGCGTATTCCTAAACGTCGCCAACCAGCAGATTACACCCCCGCATATCGGAATAGTCCAGTCGGCCCAGTACCTCAAAGCGACCATCGTCGTATACCCGTCCCAAATCATCGCTGGCGATAAAGCTAATGGTGTCCAGATTGGCCAGATCGGTGAGGTTGAGGACGGCACTACGACCGATAGGGGCGGCGGACAATGGATCGGTGATGTCGCGGGGCGTGACCGCTAGGGTAGGGGCGGGCTCAAACACACCGTAGTGCGGGGCGTAGGCCTGACTCAGTAATTCGGTCATGCCGTATTCACTGTGAATGTGCGGTACCCCGAAGGCCGTTCGAAGGGTGTCGTGTAGCTCATCGCGGGTCATCTCCCGCCGCCGACCCTTCATACCGCCGGTTTCCATTACTATGGTTTCGCGCAAGGGTTGGGGAAACTGCTCCGCCAGATCCAGTAAGGCAAAACTGACACCGAGTAGTAGGGTGGGTACCCCCTCCGAACTCAGGTCGCTAAGCTGTTTGGCCAGCGATGGTAGATTATTCAGGTAGAATCCGGAGGCGGGATGTTCACTCTGCCGAATGAAGTCTTCGGCCATAAACACCAGACTCGATCCCGTTCGTTCCAGGTAAGCGGGTAGGAGGGCCAGCACCGCCCGACCCCGCAGCGGACCGTACAAGCTTTCAAAAGTCCGGGAGGCATGCTGGGTATACCAGTCGTCCGCCCGCAAAGGGTGGTGGCTGGTAGCGGAGCCGGTAGTGCCGCTACTGGTGAACGTTCGGACGGGAGGCCAGCTTCCGCTACGCAGGTCCTGCGTTTTAAACAGTGAGATGGGCAAGTACGGAATATCCGTCCGTTGCCTTACCTGCCGGGCGTCGACGTGCAACAAATCGAGGTATTGGGCGTAGATTAGGTTGTTCGCCGCCTGGTACTGGAATACGTCCAGGGCTACATCCCAGAAGGATTCCGGTGCTACCGTCTTAATGCGTTCGGCCAGCTCGTCGCGCCACATGTTAATCGATTATCTGCCATGCTATACACCCGTTGTTACCTATGGTTGTTCGCCGCCGCACTCTTCGCCACCGGTTGCGTCAATCCGCCGGAATACCCCGATGAGCCGATAATCGCTTACGAAGGTGCCAGCAAGGACAGCATCTTTGCCCAGATCACCGGTATACCTGACAGCATCGTATTTCAGTTCAGCTTCACCGATGGTGACGGAGACCTTAGTTCCGAAGACAGCACGGATATCTTTTACGTGGACAGTCGCTTCCCGAATACACCCACACCCTTGGCTCTTCCGCCTATCCCGCGGGAGGGTACCGGTAACGGTATCAGCGGCGACGTCTTCTTCACGCTCATAAACACCGGGCAGGTCAACTGCGTGTACAACGGCCGCTTTCCGGCTCAGGACCCGGCCTACCCGTTGGATACCTTTAGCCTACGCATTTATATGCTCGATCAGGCGGGAAACCAGTCGAACACCATCCAGACGGATCGGATTCAGATCAAGTGTTTTGGGCGGTAGATCTGGGGTTAAAAAGGCGATCGAGCGGCTTGTGGGATCGGATAGGCTGGACGAAGTGCTGCGCCGTGTGAGGCTTAAGCAACATGTCCTTAGCGTTGAACCCTCCATGCAGAAATATCGGTGCGGGTTTTATAACTTCTGGCAGACAGGACCCTATGAGGACTTTTGGCTGCGACGTTTCTTGATGCGCCCCCGCCTGCGGCCCCTTGTCGGCAGGAAAAGGATCGCCTTCATATCCGTCTTTGGAGACCCAAATATCAAGGCGCATCTCCGTGCCGACCTGCGCGTCTTTTTCACAGGTGAAAATTTGGATTTCTATCCGTCCTATTCAGATCATCTCTTCGATGAAGTCGATCTGTCTATTGGGTTTGACTATTTGGAGAGGGAGGACTATTTGAGGTTCCCTATTTGGCTATTGCACTGCTTCGAACCAGAAATGGATCTATCCGACATTTCAGCAAGACTGGAACAGTGGAAGGATAATCGAGCAAATCTGCTCGATCGACCTTCAATGGTCGCAACTATGGTGGCCAGTCACGATCGTTCCGGTGTCAGGGGAGAAATCGCCGATGAGTTCGCCAACTATGGACGGGTGCTGTACGGGGGGCAATTTCGCAACTCTGGCGTGGAGATTGGACCCGGATGGCCCAATAAGCTAGACTTCATTAGACGCTATCCTTTTCAGATATGTCCGGAGAATAGCGCCCGTGATGGCTATACAACGGAGAAGCTTTTCGAAGCCTTTGCTGCGGGTTGCGTACCTATTTATTCCGGATCCGAGCAGCCGCCTGAACCCGGTATTTTCTGCCAGGATGCCATCATCAACTATCGCCCCGGTGACCGTCACTTATTCCATCAAGAGTTGGAGCGATTAAGCGCGGGTTCATCTCGGTTGAAAGAATTGCGGGATCTGTCTCCCTTTACACCTTCGGCAGCTGATCATGTACATCAATATTATATTGACCTGGAGAATCGCTTGGTGTCCTTGCTTCGGTAAGTGAGTTAAAAGAGGATAGTATCAGCATTTTCAGAATTTTTGGCGGCGGAGCGCAGGAAAAGGCTCTTTAGATTTACGGTTACATTATGTCCCCCATCACTTTACTCAATTACGCCGACTCAAATTTCCGCCAAGCTCAGCGGAAGAATTCCCGCACGGGCCGACGAGTAGGAAAGTTCGACAGCATTCTGCAGTACGGGCCAAAGGACATTGACGCGGTTTTTCGAAAGACTCATGCCCATATACTGAGCAGTGAACGGGGTGGCGGATACTGGTTGTGGAAGCCCTATTTCGTTTACCAAACGTTGCACAAATTATCTCACGGTGACTGGCTATTCTATTGTGATGCAGGTGCCTATTTCACTAAACCGATCGCGCCGCTGGTGAAGGCGCTCGCCCCATATGAGCAAGATGTGTTTCCCTTTGGTTTGCCGGATCACGTCGAAAGAGCATGGACGCGACCGGAGGTTTTGGAAGCTATTGCTCCCGGACGAGCGGACATTGCCAACACCCCACAGCGGTTGGGCTGTTTCCATTTATGGCGTTGTTCGGAGCAATCAAAGAGCCTTGCCGCCACATGGCTCAACGCGTGTTGTCGAACGGAATGGCTTACCGACCGACCGGTACCACCCGCAGAGGCCGAAAATACTGGCTTTCGAGAGCACCGTCACGATCAGAGCATCTTCAGTATTTTAACTAAACTCCGAGGCTTGGAAAGCTTTCGCGATCCCAGTCAGTATGGCATTGATCACATAGCCACGGTAGAAAATTCGCCCTATCCCCCGTGCATACACCTTTCACGTCAACGGGATCTTAGTATGGCTGAAAGAGCCCGACGTTTATATCACAGGCTAAACCCTTAAATTGCTGCCTACGTCCTAAGCAGTATGGAGTATCAACCATTTATAAATCATCTACGCTACCAGAGAAGGTTGAGCCAACATACGATATTGGCTTATACCTCTGACCTGCAGGAGTTCGCTGGATACTGTTCGGAAGTGTACGATGTAGACCGCGCTTCCGATGTAAGCCGCGACATAATTAAGAGTTGGCTGGCCAAGCTCCACGGTGCCGACTATGCTGCGACTTCTATCCGTCGTAAGTTAAGTGCGCTTCGGGCATTCTACCGATTCCGGCAAACAAGAGGCCTTCAAGCGGAGGACCCTAGCCGACGAATTCCAACGCCAAAAACCGGCCGGCGACTTCCTGCAACTATACCCAAAGCGGATCTGGTATCGCTCTTCGGCTGCTTTCCACTACCGGAGGACAATGATGATTATTTTTTGCTTCAGGACCATACGATGCTGTCCTTGCTTTACCAGGTAGGGCTACGTCGAGCTGAACTGATCGGAATTCAGGTAAGCGATATCGACGTAGCTCGTCGGCAACTTCTCATCCGGGGAAAAGGGAATAAAGAGCGAATGGTCCCCTTCGGTCCGGGACTGGCTGAACTGTTGGAACATCTCCTATTCCTGCGCTCCGGCGCCCAAATCGAAGGACCGTGGTTATTAGTAACTGCTAAAGGTAAACCCTTGTACCCCAAATATGTATACAATAAGGTAACCGGCTATTTGGGGGGCGTGACCCGCGAAGCGAAGAAGAGCCCTCACGTCCTGCGGCACAGCTTCGCCACCCATTTAACGGAGGCCGGAGCTGACCTCAATGCAGTCAAAGAAGTGCTGGGGCACGCCAGTCTGGCCGCCACGCAGTTGTACACCCACAACAACCTGGAACGGCTGCGTGAAGTGTACCGACGCGCACATCCCGGCGGGGGTGGAGAAAAGGAGCGTTAAAATTTCGGGCTTTGTTGCTTTGTCAATTGTAGGAAACATCTTACCTTTGCAATCGCTTTGGGAAAACGTCCCCAAGCTGACTTGAAAATTAGTAGAGATTCAAGGTTTTAGGCCGGTGTAGCTCAGTTGGTAGAGCAGCTGATTTGTACTCAGCTGGTCGGCGGTTCGAGTCCGTCCATCGGCTCCATGACCGGTTTTACGCTTTGGGTCTTGACATTAGAGAATGGGGGTGCGCCACAGTTGGAGAGGTGGGCTGGACTGTAAATCCAGTGTTTCGGCTGAGTAGGTTCGAGTCCTACCACCCCCACATTTTCTGGTATAGTATTTGTACCAACATGCGGAAGTAGCTCAGTTGGTAGACCGCTTACGCCTGGGGCCCCAGCCCCAGTCGACGCACCAAGCTGAGGGTCGCGGGTTCGAACCGAACGCAGTGAGTTCACGACCAGCGGGAGTCATCTCGTCTTCCGCTCCTCCCCCCTGAAACGTCAGTGGGGAATATTGAAAACTAAGAATTAATTGCGGAAGTAGCTCAGTTGGTAGAGCATCAGCCTTCCAAGCTGAGGGTCGCGGGTTCGAATCTCGTCTTCCGCTCCAAAAGTGCCGCAACGGCGGCGCTTCGCAATTTTTTACAACATCAACCGTGTTGCCGACGTAGCTCAGGGGTAGAGCACTTCCATGGTAAGGAAGGGGTCGTGAGTTCAAATCTCACCGTTGGCTCAAGGGTAATACTTCTCCGTTTTTTCGGAAAGGGAGATAGGGGCGGCCGGGGTTGCGGCCGGCACCCTGAATAAGCACCATTTTTTAATTTGTAAATAGGTTATCCTAAGATGGCTAAGGAAAAATTTGAAAGAAATAAACCCCACGTAAACGTGGGTACCATCGGTCACGTAGACCACGGCAAGACCACTCTCACCGCAGCTATCACTAGCGTACTTTCGGAAAGTGGTGGCTCGAAGAAGATGGACTACGCTACTATCGACTCGGCTCCCGAGGAGAGAGAGCGTGGTATTACCATTAACACCGCACACGTTGAGTACGAAACGGCTAATCGCCACTACGCTCACGTTGACTGCCCAGGTCACGCCGACTACGTAAAGAACATGGTAACGGGTGCTGCCCAGATGGACGGCGCTATTCTCGTAGTAGCAGCCACTGACGGCCCTATGCCCCAGACCCGCGAGCACATCCTCCTGGCCCGCCAGGTAGGTGTACCTAACATCGTGGTGTTCATGAATAAAGCTGACCTCGTTGACGACGAAGAAATGCTCGAACTCGTTGAGATGGAAGTACGCGAACTGCTGAGCCAGTACGAGTACGATGGCGACAATGCCAGCATCATCATCGGTTCTGCCCTGAAGGCTCTCGAAGGAGACGCCGATGGCAAGCAGCAGATCATCGACCTGATGGCCGCTGTTGACAGTGATATCCCCGAGCCAGAGCGTCTCGTTGATCAGCCCTTCCTGATGCCCGTTGAGGACGTCTTCTCGATCACCGGTCGTGGTACTGTTGCTACCGGTCGTATTGAGCGTGGTGTAATCAACGTAGGTGACAGCGTAGAGATCCTCGGTATGCAGGCTACTGAAGCCAAGCCGCTGACCTCCACCATCACGGGTGTAGAGATGTTCCGCAAGCTGCTCGATCGCGGTGAAGCCGGTGACAACGCCGGTCTGCTTCTCCGTGGTATCGACAAAGAAGCTATCAAGCGGGGTATGGTCATCTGTAAGCCCGGCAGCGTAAAGCCCCACAGCCACTTCAAGTGTGAGGTATACGTTCTGTCGAAGGAAGAAGGTGGTCGTCACAAGCCCTTCTTTAACGGCTACCGTCCCCAGTTCTACTTCCGTACCACCGACGTAACCGGAGACATCAGCCTCCCCGAGAACGTGGAGATGGTAATGCCCGGTGACAATGTCACCCTGGAAGTAAAGCTCCTGAATACCATTGCTATGGAAAAAGGCCTCCGCTTCGCTATCCGCGAAGGTGGTCGTACCGTAGGCGCCGGTCAGGTAACTGAAATCCTCGAGTAGTATTTTGTGGGTTTCGGCCCGCCGAATTCACTCGTCAATGTGGAAGTTAAGCGCCCGAATGAGGGTGCTTAACTTTCTCATTTAGAAACGATCAATTTTGAAGTACGATCTAAATTGTACGAAGGACAACATTCAAATGGCCGACTAAGCTTGTAGGCCTTTTGTGACTTTGTCTTTTGCCCTTCAGATTTTGTACTTCACCCACGGGTGTAGCTCAATTGGCAGAGCACTGGTCTCCAAAACCAGGGGCTGGGAGTTCGAGTCTCTCCACCCGTGCTACTTTACCGAGGGGCTTTATTTGCTCCTCACTTCATAACCCTCTCCTTTCTCATGGATAAGCTAGGACTATACTTACGGGAAAGCTACAACGAGCTGGTTCACAACGTGACCTGGCCGCCGTACTCCACGCTACAGACCAATACCGTCCTGGTACTGATCGGCTCTGCGATTTTCGCGCTGTTGATCCTGATGATGGATTTTGTATGGAAAAACGTGGTAGACTTTATCTACAGCGCGGGCTAAACATACTTTGTAAACGACATGGCAGACAACAAATGGTACTCGCTGCGAGTAATCAGCGGCAAGGAAAAAAAGATCAAGGAGCGCATCGAAAAAGAAATCGAGCGCAATGACTGGGGTAGCCACGTCACCAAGATTGTTGTGCCAACCGAGAAAGTATACAAGATCCGCAGCGGCAAAAAGGTCATCTCCGACCGGAATATCCTGCCGGGTTACATCCTGGTCGAAGCTGATCCCTATGCGCTGAATGCAGAAGTCGTCGACGCCATAACGAGCTTGCCCAACGTGATCCACTTTCTGGGTAAAAGCGAGCCGGTCCCCATGCGGGATTCGGAAGCAAACCGGTTGCTGGGTAAAGTCGACGAAAGTCTGGAAGCGGGCGATACGATGATCGAACCCTTCATTGAAGGAGAAACGGTCAAAATTATTGATGGTCCGTTCAATGAATTTGTCGGTGACATTCAGGAGGTCAATGAAGAAAAGAAAAAACTAAAAGTGATTGTCAAGATTTTTGGCCGCGGCACGGAAGTGGAGTTGAACTTCATGCAGGTTGAGAAACAATCCTAACGAATAACATCATTCCAACCGTCGGAGGGATTCCAACTAAAGCACGAGTCCCGCTAGTACGACACAAATAAGTCAGTATGGCTAAGGAAGTAGAAACCTTTATCAAACTACAGGTCCGCGGTGGCGCGGCCAACCCAGCTCCTCCCGTCGGTCCGGCTCTCGGTGCCAAGGGTGTTAATATCATGGAGTTTTGTAAGCGCTTCAACGCGGCTACGCAGGACAACCAGGGTAAGATCCTCCCGGTGGTGATTACGGTGTATAAGGACAAGTCGTTCGACTTCGTCATAAAGACACCTCCCGCCGCGGTACAGCT
>JBASAV010000378.1:0-1642 GCA_049650785.1 Lewinella sp.
GCGCTCGATGGACTTCCGCACGTAGGCCGGGTCGCCCTTGAATTTATACGTGACCTTCCCCGCGTCGTTGATCTCCCAGCCGAACTTGGTGGCCAGTGTAACGGAATCCCGCTTACCACCGGCGAGCGCCTTACGCAGCAGCCGCTCGTTGTCGTAGGGTCCGTACATATCTGCCGTATCCAGCATGGTTACCCCAAGCTCAAGGGCCCGGTGGATCGTAGCGAGGCTTTCGGCCTCATCGGGGGCACCGTACATAGTACTTCCCTCAAAATTTGACATCCCCATACAGCCCAGCCCTTCGCGGGACACTTTCAATCCCTCCTTACCGAGGTTTATTTGTTCAATCGTTGTCATTGCATTCGTTTTGTTAGAGTGCAAAGATCCGCGATCGGCCACCCCGCGCACGAGCACAAAACACCGGGATCCGTATACAAATCCTACACCAAGCCGTATTGCGCCGGAGCGCAGGGATTAGCGCTCCCCGGAAACAGCCTGCGTCAGCACCGCCAGACATTCCATGATCCCCTCCCGAAAATTACCCAGCCGCAAATTCTCGTTCGGCGCGTGGATGCTATTGTCCGGATTCGGGATGCGCAGCGATACGGCGGGCAGGCCGAGCAGATTGACGAAAGGGCCCATGGGCTGGGATCCGCCCGTGGTGCGCATGCGTACGGGCGACTTGCCCAGGCCTCGCTCCACGCCGGCGGTCAGCCAGCGATCGATGGGCGTGCCGAGATCGGTGCGGAAGGGCACGGAGCCCAGACTCGAGGTGAAAGACACAAGCTTGGGGTATTGCAATCTTTCCTCTTCCGTCGGGATAGAGTCGACGAAGTGGTAGCCCTGGTCCGCGATAAACTGCCTGAGTAAGTCTACCTGCCGCTCCCCCGGCGTTTCGGGGACCAGCCGCATATCAATCTCGATAATCACCTCTTCGGGGATCAGCGTCCGCACCTCCTTACCGGTCCATCCCGCGCGCAACCCGCGTACGTTGAGGCTGGGGTACTGCATCGCCTCCTGGTAGGTATCACCCAGCGCTTCGTTTTCCGCGATACCCACCATCTCCCGGATTTCCTCCCGCGTTTCGGGTACCTGGTTCATTTCCTGCTTATCGGCGTCGGTCAGCTCCACTCCACTGTAGAACCCGGAAATCAGTACGCGTCCCTCCTCATCCTTCATGGCCGCCAGCAGACGGGAAGCCGCAAAAACGGGATTCGGCGCGAAGTTGCCGTACTGCCCGCTGTGCAGGGGATAGGCCGGACCGAATAACCGCAGCGTCACCGTAGCGATACCCCGGGCTCCGAAGGTGAGCGTCGGTTCGTTGCTGACGTGGCGGGTGCCATCCATGATAACCAAAAAGTCGGCGTCGAAGAGTTCCCGGTTGGCGGCTACCGCACCGGGCAGGTCGTCGCTACCGAGCTCTTCCTGGAAGTCCATAATGACCTTGACGTTGTAGGCGGGATCGATGCCTTCCTGCCGCAGTACATCCAGGGCCGTGATGAACGCCATGGCCGGCCCCTTGGAGTCGGAGGCCGAGCGGGCGAATAACCGCAGTTCCGGGTCGAAGTCGGTGGAGTCCCGGTCGACGGTGGTATAGCTGTCATCATCCTTCTTGCGTTTCCACACCGCCCGGTAGGGATTGGGT
>JBASAV010000379.1:0-7839 GCA_049650785.1 Lewinella sp.
GTTGTACGGTGGATGCGAAGTTTCCCGGAATACCTTCATAACCGTTGTTACTGTCGCTGTTGGCACCGTAAGCGCGCGGACCGAAGCCAATCTGGCCTACAAAACTGACCTTACCAAAGGATTTCTCAGCTAGCAGATTTACGTTGCCAATACCAAATGAATTCGTGTAACCAGTGAATGAAGTAGGAAAAGCCAATGCAGCTTCATCTTCACTATTGGAGTTGCTGAAGTTGGCCTGGTAATAAGCATCCACATAACCACTAAGCTGGAAGCTGGATTCTTCTTCCTCTTCCTCTTCTTCAACGATCAGGACATCGACGTCCTGAGCGATCAGTTGGGGACCAAAGAATAGGAGTAAAGCAAAAAGGGAGAGTTGAATAGTTTTCATATATCTAGTTGTTGGGGAAAGTGAGAGGGGGGGGAAGTACTAGCGTACTTTAGTCTTTTAGTGCGGTAGGGGGTAGTACGGTAGTTGGTAGTCTCATAGAAGATTAGTCTGGCAGGGGTGGACAAACTTCCACTTTTAGCCTACCGGACTTTTCCGTTGGCGCAGCCAACGACTACCAACTACCGTACTAATGTGACTACCGTACGACCGTGCTGCCAGATTCAGTGAGTTGGAATACGCCGTCCTCCTTGGTGAGGCTGTAGGCGTGCATGTCGTGCTCACCGATGTCGAGGCCGGTGATCTCTTCCTCTTCGTCTACGCGGATTCCCAGGGTGGCCTTGAGGATACTGAAGATCAGGAAGCTGGTGGCGAAAGAAAAGATGCCGATGCTCAGGGTACCGATCAGCTGCGTAACGAGCTGGCCCATACCGGCGCTGGCACCGAAGATGCCGACGGCTAGTGTTCCCCAGATACCGCAGACACCGTGGACGGAAGTCGCACCGACGGGGTCATCCAGCTTGAGGGTCTTGTCGAAGAAGACGATACTCAGCGGGATGATAATACCGGCGATCATACCGATCAGGATGGCCTCGCCACCGCTCATCAGGTCGGCGCCGGCGGTGATGCCGACCAGACCACCCAGAATACCGTTCAGTACCATGGAGAGGTCGTAAGACTTGAAAAGGATGTAGCCCATAAAGAAGGCAGCTACTCCACCCGCGGCCGCGGCCAACGAAGTGGTGACGAATACCAGGCTGACACCGTTGGCGTCGGCACTCAGCACGGATCCACCGTTAAAGCCGTACCAGCCGAACCACAGGAGGAATACACCAATGGCGGCTAGCGGCATGCTGTGTCCAGGAATGGCGGTTACGGTTCCGTCGGAACGGTACTTACCCCGGCGGGCACCCAGCAGGATAATAGCAGCGAGGGCAGCAAAACCGCCGGCGGCGTGTACGAGGGTGGAACCCGCGAAGTCATAAAAGCCCATCTCGGAGAGCCAACCGCCGCCCCAGTGCCACATACCCGTAATCGGGTAGCTGATGGCAACGAAGAGCGTGGCGAAGATCAGGAAGGGAACCAGTTTGACGCGCTCGGCTACGGCACCGGAAACGATGGTGGCGCAGGTAGCGGCGAACATGGCCTGAAAGATGAAGTCGGAGTAGCCGGTATAGGTTTCTCCGGCTTCGGCGGCGGCGGCGTAATCGGCCGTGGCCCCAGCGGCCCAGTCCATGACACCGAAGGCGCCGATGAAGCCACCTGCGTAGTCATCGCCCGGGTACATCAGGTTATAACCGATAAAAAAGTAGGTCAGCAAGCCGATGCTGATGATCATTGAGTTTTTGAAGAGGATATTGACGACGTTCTTCCGTTGAACGAAGCCGGCTTCGAGACTGGCGAAGCCCAGGTGCATAATAAAGACCAGGCAGGTCGCTACCAGTATCCATAAATTGTTTACGGTAAACATTGCTTCCATTGGAGTGATATTCTAGTGTTATAAGATGAAGGAGGGGGTCTTACCTAGCGAAGGCCGAGGCAGTTTGGGGTATAAAACAGGATGTGAAGCAGTGGCTCGAGTGGTTAAATCGGCCCGGTGCAGCTGATTAAATCGCGCTCTCGTTTTCTTCGCCGGTGCGTATGCGGACGATGCGGTCGAGCTCGTACACGACGATCTTGCCGTCGCCAACCTTATTGGTACGACCGGCCGAGACAATAGCCTCTACGATGGCATCCACCTTGGTGGAGGGAGCAATAATATCGAGTTGGAGGCGAGCGATGTAATCGGCGTCGTAGACACTACCGCGATAGGTGAGTTGCTCGCCTTTCTGCAGGCCGAAGCCCTTAACTTCAGTGAGGGTAAAAAAATTTACGTCGATGGCCGCCAAGGCATCACGGATGCTCTCGAAGCGGGATAGACGGATGATAGCTTCAATCTTCTTCATAGTAGTGGTTATCTTTGGGCAAGTCGTGGTTAGCGATTTGCTCCTAAAAAGAGGTGAACGGTGAAGTCTATCTGGTTAAACGGGCTCTACGAAGTTCGGACGTCTCTTTGCTTCGTTGGCACAAATATGGCCTTTCAAACGGTGGCCCGCACAGCGAACTACCATTGCCATTTGTGATGCCTAAATTGGGCGCACGATTTGTCAATAGCTGATTTACAATACTTTAACTCACCCCGCTTACCCATGCCAACGGCCGTAAAAGATCAGCTATGGAGACTGATAAAGTCCTTAAACAAGGCCGAAAAGCGCAATTTTAAGCTTTACGCCACCCGCGCCGGTGCTACGACCGACAATAAATTCATCCAATTATTCGATGTACTCGATCGCCTGGAAGGACCCGACGACCATGCGGTAACCACCCGCCTCAGCCTTTCATCCGGCCAGTATTCCAACCTGAAAAGGCATTTGTACCAGCAGGTGCTGACGAGTTTGCGGCTGATCTACATCAATAAGGAAATCGACATCGAGCTGCGCGAGCAAATCGATTTCAGCCATATCCTCTACGGCAAAGGCCTATATCTGGATGCGCTGCGTTCCCTCGAACGGGCCAAAAGCCGGGCGGTGGAACACAACCGCGACGTGCTGCACCTGGAGATTCTGGAGTTCCAAAAGCTGATCGAATCGCGGCACATTACCCTTTCCCGTCAGGTCGACAATAAGATGGACCTGCTATTAAACGAGTCGGCCGAGCGGAGCTACAGCGTCCTGAATAACAGCGAACTGTTCAATCTAAACATCCAGATCCACGGACGCTATATCGAAACCGGTCATAGTCGTAATGAGGAGGACCGGCTGGATAACAAAGTCTTTTGGGAGAGCATCCAGACGCACCGCTTCGACCGGGAATCAGTGAGTAGTACGTTTCACCAGAAGATCAACCGGTTCCAGGCGACGATGTGGTACCATTACATCCAGTTGAGCTTTGAGGATGCCCTGGAATCCGCCATGAATGCCCTGACGCTCTTCCATCTCAGCACCCATATGACGGTCAAGGATCCCGACCTGTACCTGCGGTGCCTGTATTACGTTTCGACATTCGCCTATTTATGCGGAGAGGAGAAACGGATGCAGCGCTATTTGAAAGTAATGACGAGCTTTCTGCACGACGATCAGATCCAATTCAACGAAAACAGCCTGATGATCGGGCGCGTGTACATCGGATTGATGCGCCTCAATACCTTTTTTGCCGCGGGTGACTGGGAAGCCGCGCAGGCGCACGGTGCGACCTTGCGCAAGCAGTGCGAGGATGGAGAATTCGTGCCGACCGACCACCGCTGGGGCCAATTCCTTTACAAGTTTGCCGCTACTGCCTTCGTACGCAAGAAGTATAGCGAAGCCCTGGATTACCTGAATGATATCATCAATATGAAGTCGGGTATCCTCCGGGAGGACCTGCTGCTAAACGCCCGGTTATTACACCTGCTATGCCATTACGAGCTCGGCAATCGCGCCCTGGTGGATTACCACCTGACTAACTTCAAGCGGCAAATGCGACGCAGCAGTGAAACGGCCAAAATTCACGAGCTCTCCGCTTCGACGCTCCGAAAGCTGATTAAAAGCGTGACCGGCGAGCATCCGCCCATCTTTGAATCCCTGGACCGGAAGCTACGCGAGGCGGCGCGCAGCGATCCCTTCGAGCACAAAGCGTTGCTCTACCTCGACCTTACTCACTGGGTAAAGCAGCATCTCCCGCAACGGGAATCCGACCGACGGCAAAGTTCCGGGCCAGCCTTGCCTTACGGTGTTTCACCATCAGCTCCACCTGCTTAAGCTGGGCGTCGATAAAACTTACTTCGCGGTTGTTGACCAGGAAGAGGGAGCTCTCCCCGCCCCGGAAGAGCGTTCGCTCTCCCTCCAATAACCGGCTGTAATCATCGGCATTGCGCACTGCCAGGCTGTATTGGTCCGCGGTAGCATTCACCTCGTTGGTGGCGGAAATGATCTTAGCATCGATATCCGCGATCTTGTCGCTCAGCTCCAACTGGGTTTCACTGAGTTTCACACGCGTCAAAGCCAATTTGCCCCGCTCTTTTCGTAGCAGGAGCGGCTGGCGCAGCGTAACGCCCCATTTGTAATTATTGCCGCTCAATTCCTGGATGGGATCGTCTACCCCACCCGCCAACAGCGCATTGTATTTGACATCCACCTGCGGTTTAAGATATTCCCGTTGGAGTCGCTCGTCAATCTCCAGGTCCGCGATTTTCAACCGGGTGCGGGTAAGTAGCGGGTTATCGACGCTGGGCTGGGGAGCAGGTACGAAAGCGGCTACGGCAACTTCGTCCGCCGGGCGGGGCAGCGTACTAATTTCCAGTTCGACGGGCACTACCCCATCGATCCAGAGAAAGGCATTCATCCTTGCACGGGCATTGGCGAGGTCAAGTAAGGCGGATTCCCTGCTTAACTGTCGATTCTGAACCAGGATACGAGCCTCGAGGGTATCGATGGCCGGTCGGTTACCCGTCAGCGCCTCAGCCAGGACCGCATCGTAGCGTTGTTGGGCGGCGTCCACGGCATCCTCGTAGACCTCTAGCGCAGCAGCCGCGCCCGCCCATTCCCAGTAAGTCGTTCCCGCGGAATATAGGAGGTCATTGAGCAGGATCTGACGTTCCGCCACGGTGGCCTGCCGGTATACCTGCGCGCGTCGCAATTCCGCCCGCCGCTCGTCAAACATCAATCCCTGGCCGAGGGAGGCGGTGAGGCCGGCCGCGTACAGACCGGATTCCGGTACGTTATGCTCCGGGTTCAGGTAGTAGCCGTCGTTGCGCTCGTAGGCGGCATTAAGCTCGACACCAAACCAGGTCGGGACCTTCACCCCACCTTCAATGACACTGTAATACCGGGTTCCCTGGAAATACTTCTGACTTAGATCACCGTATATCTTCGGATCAAAATAGCCACGCGCGGTAAGCATCACCGCCTCCGCCCGTTCGCGCTGTAGGTCGGCGCGTACGGACAGGGGGTGATGCTCGAAGACCAATTCGAGAAACTCCTCCTCCGACAGCACCGCCGGAAGGTCCTGCGCAACAACGGAAGTCGCCAGGGCCAGCATAGCGATTAACCACAAAGATCGCAGGGTCATCATTTTGGGACCTTGATTTTCGGAGGTGCGGGCGGGCCTGCCTCTCCCCCGGGGGAGTACAGGTCAGGTGGGAAACCATTCACTTTCCGCCACAGCTCGTACCAGATCGGAACGTTCTTCAGCAGAATGAGCGCGCTTGCTCCGGATCCGACACGCAAGGCATCCGGCCAATCCCTTTCGTCGGGATCGGGGGCCACCATCAGGCGGTATTGTCCGGCAACGTTACTCGCGCGGTCAATGGCAACGATCTTTCCGCGGTAGGTACCGTAGCTGGTATTGGGCCACCCGGAGAAAACGATCGCCGGCCATCCATCAAACTGGATATTTACTTCCTGACCGATATCCATAAGGGGTAGGTCGATCGGTCGGACGTACAATTCCACGGCCAGATCGTACTGGGATGGCACGATGGTGAGTATCTGCTCGCCGGCGGAAAGGGTTTGCCCGATACCGGCCGACATGATCTGGGTGACGTAGCCGGCCTGCGGTGCCCGTACGTAATAGAGATCGGTACGACGCTCGAAGTTGCTGAACTCGTTCTCCAGACCGGCCAGACCCGCCTCGGCATCAAACCGACCGGACATGGCAGTGAAACGATCCGAACTAGCCTTCGCCAGATCGTCGCGCAATTTGGCCTGGATAGCAGTCAATTCTACGCGGGCGTTAATGACTTCGTTGCGCGAAGCCAGCAGCCTGTTTTCCGCGCTATTCAACCTGGCCGCGGCCTCCTGGTAAGTAACCCGCCGATTTTCCAAGTCCGTGAGGGATTTCAGGCCCTGATCGTACAGATCCTCGATCCGCTCGTATTGCTCCTCGGCTACCTGGGCGTTCAGACGCGTTGCCTCCAGGTCCATACTGTCACTAGCCACCGTGAGCTGAGCGCGCCGAAGGTTGTTTCGGGCCTGTTCGGTGCGCAAGCGGCCGGATTCCCGCATGGCCTGCATCTGATCGGCCAGGGCGCCAATTTTGGCATCGTAAGACTGAACCGACATCTCCTTGGACAGAATCTGTGATTGGGTACGGTCCAGGAGGCTAGTATCAAAGTAGGCATCCTTTGTCTCGGCCAACCAGAGAAGGGTATCCCCGGCCTCTACCAGGTCCCCCTCCCGCACGTACCACTGCCGGATCTGCCCGCCAATCACACTCTGAATGACCTGGGGCCGTTCGTTTGGCCGCAGGGTGGTCAGGTCACCCGTTGCCCGGACGTTCTGAGTCCAGGGCAAGAATAGCGCGATTAGAAACAGGACGGAGAAGATGATGAGTAAGCGTAGCAGTACCCTACCGGCCTTACGGTTTTCCACGTACTGCAAGGAGGAGAGCCGGCTACGATCTACGTGCCGAGTAACTGAGTTAAGCGAGATGTTGAGCATACTATGCAGGCGTTTCCAGGGTGGACTCCGTGACGGTTCCGTCTTCCATGCGTAACAGACGGTGGCAACAGCTACCTAAATAGTCGGTACTGCTCACCGCTATCATCGTCCAGGGGTGGACGGGGTCAATCAGAAAGTCGATGATCTGTTGACGAATGGTATCGTCGATGGGATCGAATACATTTTCTAAAAGCAGCAACTTTGGCTTGTCCGCGATGGCCCGGGCAATGAGTAGCCGCTGAACGATACTGCGGGGCAGCTTATCGCCGGTCGGATCGAGCTTCGTCTCATAGCCCTGCGGCATGTTCTGAACAGCGTTGGTCAGTCCAAGGTTATCGACCGCCCACTGCACGTTTTCGAAGGTGGCCGCTTCCCGACCCATCGTGATATTTTCTAATACCGTTCCCTCGAATAGCTCCCCGTTTGTGAAACAAGCGCCGATCACCGAGTGAAGGGCTTCGAGGCTGAGGTTACCCTTAGGCAGGTTATTGTAGGCGACCGTGCCCTGCTGGATATCGTATAGCCCGGCAATTACGTAGAGCAGGGTACTCTTTCCGGCTCCGTTACCGCCGGTCACCAGGACGCGCTCGCCGGCGGGTACCGACAGGCTGAGCTCACGTAGTACGGGTCTGGTTTTATTCGGATAGGTGAACGAGACGCCCTCCAGTTGAACGGAGATCCCCGTTTCGCCCTTGAGCAGATTGGGGCCCTCGTCGCTGTCCTTCTTATCCAACTCCAGATCGGTCACCTGACCGATCTTTTCGAGGCCGGTGAGCACGTCATAGATCGTCTCCAGACTAAGTACCAGTTTCTCTACCGAGGCCATCACGAAAAGGATGATAATCTCGGCCGCTACGAACTGACCAATATTCATCCGCTGCTGCATGACCAACAGCCCCCCGATAGCCAGCAAGCCGAGTGCCACGATAACTTTGAAGACTACCAGTAGGGAGTACTGTCGGATCAGGATCGTGAAGTGACTTTCCCGCGCGCCGAGGT
>JBASAV010000380.1:0-5411 GCA_049650785.1 Lewinella sp.
CACAGTCAAACCCGAGTAACCCAAGGAGCAGCCACGGGGCACCCCCCAAGACTGCAACACAGTCAAACCCGAGTAACCCAAGGAGCATCCGCAGGGCACCCCCCAAGACTGCAGCGCAGTCAAACCCGAGCATCCCGAGAAACATCCGCGGGGCACCCTCCAAGACTGCAGCGCAGTCAAACCCAAGTTCCCCGCGGAGTATCCGCGGGAAAAAGCCCACCACCCAGAAAAAGCTATTACCCTGCGCCCCGCCGCCCAATGCACACCAGCCAAATTTTCACGTTACCCCGAATATGGCACCGGAGAACCTCGACATCGATAACCTGACTCCCGAACAAAAACTGCAAGTCCTGGAGAATCTGCTCAATGACTTGCACCGGGAGGGTATCCTAAGTTCCCATAGCCTGATGGCCATAGCGAGCGATGTCATGTACCTGGATTACCGGGATGACGAAGACCTGCTGATGTTCTCGAATTTCAACCCAGAAAACGAAGACGAATGAAGCGAGGCGAAATATGGCTCATCAACCTGGACCCCACCGTAGGTGCAGAAATTGCGAAAAAACGCCCCGCGCTCATCGTCAGCCAGGACGGTGTAGGTAGGCTACCCCTCCGTATCGTCGCCCCCATCACCTTTTGGAAAGAGCACTATCGCGTCGTTCCCTGGATGGTAAAGCTGCCGAGCGACCAGCAAACCGGCTTGGATAAAGAAAGCAGCGCCGACTGCTATCAGGTACGCAGCATCAGCGAAAAGCGCATGATCTTGAAAATCGGCGAGGTGGACAGCCAGCTACTGGAACAGACAGAAAAGGGGATAAGGTCGGTTCTTGGGTTCGAAGACTGACCCAAACGACCCTTTCGTGGGTTATACCGGGGATGACTGCCACCGCCTCCCACACGCTAACCAAGACGCCGAACCTAACAGACCGTTTGCGCGACTTCGATATATTCAATGAAGTTGGGGACGAAGCGCTGGAATGGCTGGTCGAGCAATCCCAGTACGTTTGCTACCCAAAGGGTACGCACATCTTCAGTGCCGGTGAGGCAGCCGACCGTATGCAGGTCATCCTGACGGGCAGCTACGTCATCCAGCGCGAGAGTAACGGCCGCCGCAAGGAACTGGGCATGTGGAAGGCCCCCTACGTGACCGGCGTCCTCCCCTTCAGCCGCATGAAGGATACGCAGGCGGACGGTATCTGCCAGGAGGACACCAAGGTCCTAGAGCTTCACCGCGGTTGTTTCGTAGAGATGGTCAATGTAAGCTATCAGCTCACTCAGGCACTGGTAGCCGTCATGACGAACCGCGTCCGGGACTTCCAGCAAATGCGGCTGATGGACGAGAAGCTCATGGCGCTCGGTAAAATGAGTGCCGGCCTGGCCCACGAGCTGAACAACCCCGCTTCCGCAATCGTGCGTAGCAGCCAGGAATTGCACAAACACCTGGTACAGACCCCCGATCGCTTCAAGTCCGTCGTCACCATGCGCGTCAGCGAGGAAGACGTCGACCAGATCAACGAGGTCCTGTTCGACCGGATCGCCGATGCGGATACCGACGAAGAACTGGGCCTAATGGAGCGGGAAGAGCGAATGGACGATCTGTTGGATTGGCTGGAGGATCACCGTGTCGAAGAAGCCGACCGCATCGTGGACACCTTTGCCGACTGGAACTTTCGCATCGAAGACTTCGAGCGTATTGCCAGTACCGTTCCAGAGGAAGCCATCCAACCCATCATGTGGTGGATCGAAACCAACCTGACGACGGAAAGCCTGGTCAACGAGATTCAGGCTTCCAGTGGCCGGATCGCGGAGTTGGTGCAATCGATCAAGGCTTACAGTCACATGGATCAGGAACCCAGTCTGGAGATGGTGGATGTCCACAAGGGACTAAAATCCACGACCATTATGCTGCTGCACGCCTTCAAAAAAAAGAAGGTCACCATCAAAAAAGAACTGGGCACGGATATCCCGAAAGTAAAAGCCCTGGCGGGCGAATTGAACCAAGTCTGGACGAATCTGCTTTCCAATGCGCTGGACGTACTGCCGGACGACGGCAGTGGCGTACTGACGCTGCGGACCTTTCAGGAGCGCGACTGCGTCTGTATCGAGTTCGAAGACAATGGCCCCGGTATACCCGAGAACATACAGAGCCGGATCTTCGAGCCTTTCTTCACTACCAAAGGCATCGGCGAGGGAACGGGTATGGGACTCGATATCGTCCGTCGGGTGATCGACCATCACAACGGTTATGTAAACGTCGACAGTGAGCCGGGAAGTACCGTATTCCGAGTCTGCTTTCCTGTCAAGTAGTACCCCCAATACATTATGGCCAAAGACCGAAAACCCATTATCCTTACGGTCGACGACGACGAGCAGGTACTACGATCGCTTAAGCGTGACCTGCGGAATCAGTATAAAGACGATTTCCGGATCGTTACTACGACCAGTGCCCAGGAAGCACTGGAAGCCGTAACCGATCTGAAGAAGAAAGGTGAAGTGATGGCCCTGTATCTCTGCGACCAACGGATGCCGGAGATGCTGGGTGTTGAATTTCTCGAACTGGCCAAGGAAATATACCCCACCGCTAAGCGCGTCCTAATCACTGCCTACAGCGATACCGACGCCGCGATCAAAGCCATCAACGACGTCCAGCTCGATTACTATCTGCTAAAACCCTGGGATCCGCCGGAGGAGAAGCTCTACCCCATCCTCACCGAATTGTTGGAGGACTGGAAACTGTCGTACCGACCGGAGTTTGAAGGTATTCGGGTAGTCGGTTACCAATACTCGCCGAAATCTCACAACATCAAAGACTGGCTCGCTGCTAACCTGCTGCCCTACCAATGGATCGACGCCCGCAGTCCCAAGGGGGAGGAGCTGATCGAACTGCATAAGTGCCGGGTGAAAGAATTACCCCTGGTTATTACGGAGGAGGGAGAAGTCATGAGCGACCCCCAACTCGACGACCTCGCGGAAAAACTCGGCATGAGCGCTACCGTGAGCGAAGACCTTTACGACGTGGTGATCATCGGGTCCGGCCCCTCTGGCATGGCCGCGGCGGTGTACGGCGGTTCCGAAGGGCTCAAAACGCTCGTAGTTGAAAAGCGGGCACCCGGCGGACAGGCCGGCAGTAGCAGTCGCATCGAAAATTACCTCGGCTTTCCTAGCGGGTTGTCCGGTTCCGAACTTACCCGGCGCGCTATGGCCCAAACCCTGCGTTTTGGCGTGGAGGTGGTGAGCCCCCGGGAGGTGACCAATATTGAAATTCGCGACGGTTATAAGATCCTTACCCTCGATGACGACAGTACCGTCCGGACCAAAGCCGTCATTCTAACTACCGGCGTACAGTACCGTAAGCTCGAAGCCGAGGGGGCGGATAAATTCAATGGCGCCGGCGTTTACTACGGTGCCGCCATCACGGAGGCCAAGTCCTGCGAAAACCGCCACGTCTTTGTCGTAGGGGGCGGCAACAGCGCCGGCCAGGGGGCAGTCTATCTGTCGAAGTACGCCGAATCGGTAACCATCCTGATTCGGAAGCCGGACCTAACCTCCAGCATGTCCAGCTACCTGATCGATCAGATCGACGCCATCGACAACATATCCGTGCAGGGCTACCGCGAGGTCGTCAAGGTTTGCGGCGATGACGACCACGTCCAACGCCTCGTACTCGAAAACCTGGAAGACAATTCTACCTACGAAGTGGAGGCCGACGCCCTGTTCATCTTCATCGGCGCCCGGCCACGTACGGAGTGGCTGGAAAGGGGCCAGGTCATGACCGATAAACGCGGTTTCATCATAACTGGTCGCGACTTGCTAGCTACCGAGCAACGTAGTCACGGCTGGCCACTGGAAAGAAATCCGTACCTGTTGGAAACCTGTCAGCCCGGCATTTTTGCGGCGGGCGACGTACGCAGCGGTGCCATGAACCGGGTGGCCTCCGCCGTCGGGGAAGGAGCGATGGCCATCAAGTTTGTGCACGCGTATCTGGGTGAATTTTAGTAATTAGCTGATTCGATATGAGAAAGCCGGATGCTGGATAGAATGCCGGCGATGGTGAACGAGCTCAATGCAGGAGTGAACCTAATCGAAGGCTGCTTCGTAAAGGGCATACAAGGCGAGTGCGACTTTGAGAAACAATGACAGGAATTCCAGCCAGGGTTTCTTTTCCGCCAGTTGGTTGGTTTCCTTCGTTGGGGTGAGCGGATAGGTGACGAAGACGACGATAAAATCGCGCAACCGCTCCCGCTCTTTCGGTCGATCCGCCGGGTTTCGGTCATCGGCACTTGTTTTTTGTCCATCCTGATCCGGCTTGTTGGATTGGCTTGGGTTCTTGGTGTTATGGGCTGACATGCTTTGAATTTGAGACGGTGACTCCCTAAAGCGGCTATTGTAAGTCTGACAAAGCTAGGCGATAGTGACCATATTTACAACAAAATGTTTTAATAAAAACAGTTTCAAACATGAAACTTACTTTCCCAAACAGCTCCGGTCAGGAGCTGGCGGCCCGATTGGATTTTCCCGTTAACCGGCACCCCCACGCCTTCGCGATCTTTGCGCACTGTTTCACTTGCGGACATACGCTCACCGCGATGCACAATATCAGCCGGGAGCTTAATCTCCACGGAATCGCGGTTCTGCGCTTCGACTTCACCGGAATAGGTGGAAGCGACGGTGATTTTGTGGATACCACCTTTACGACGAATATCGCCGATCTGGAGGATGCCGCGAATTACTTAGCGGAACATTACGAAGCGCCTTCCCTCCTGGTAGGCCACAGCCTCGGCGGGGCGGCGGCCTTGTGTGCCGCCCGGCGAATTTCCTCCGTCAAGGCCGTAGTGACGATTGCCGCACCCTTCGCTCCCGACCACGTATCGAAACACTTTCAGGACAAGATCGACACCATCACTTCACAGGGAAAGGCGACGGTAGACATCGGGGGGCGGCCATTCAAGATCGGCAAGCAATTCATCGATGACCTCGAAAACCACCGGTTGGACGAGAACATCAAAGAACTGGACGCAGCCCTCCTTATTTTGCACAGTCCGCAGGACCGCACGGTTTCCATCGATGAGGCGGCCAAACTGTACACTGCGGCGCGGCACCCCAAAAGTTTCGTGAGCCTGGATGGCGCCGATCACCTGCTCTCCGATGACACCGACAGCCACTACGCCGGTCGGGTGATCGCGGGCTGGTCAGATCGCTACCTGCCGATCCCGGAGAAGGCTCCCATCCGCAGCGATCATAACGTGGCTGTACGTCTGGGCGAGGAGGGATATACCACCGAAGTGATGGTGCGACAGCATTTCCTTACCGCCGACGAGCCCGTTAAGGTCGGGGGAAATGATTACGGCCCAGGTCCCTACGAATTAGTAAGCGCCGGGCTGGGGGCCTGCACGGCGATGACCATTCAAATG
>JBASAV010000381.1:0-9159 GCA_049650785.1 Lewinella sp.
TGCAAGTCGACACGCTTTCGTTACGGTCCCGGACAAAAAATTTTAATCAAGGTAATCCGGGCGTGATGACTGTATAATCACTATATCTGGGGATAAACCATTTATTTTCAACAGACGGACGTGCTGGTTCAGTTGGGGAGCTACCCAAGAAGGCCCGCTGCACTTGCGTGAAACGGGCCTTTCGGTATAAGCTATTTTCCTGCGCGCCGACGCACAGATTTTAGTCAGTTATCTCGCTCAGATACTTCGTCCGAACGAGCCTCATCGCGTTAAGAGAGACATCTTTCTACCGATGTAGCCGCCAGCCAGATCCGTATCATGGGTGCTGGCCTGATGAAATAGTTACTGCCAGGCTCAGTCATCTCCGGTGAAGCCGAACCACGAGACGTGAATAAGGATGATTACTGTTTAATGAACCGCTCAACGGTATCCCGGCTACCCGCACGCATGTGCAATTGGTATACGCCGGGCGGAAGGTGATCCACCGCCAGATCCGTTCGCATCTGATTATCGACCTTCTTGAAGCTTGTACTGTACATCTTCCGACCGAGGTGATCCAAGACCGTCAGGATCACTTCACCGACGTAATCATTGTACACCGTCAGATTTAGTTTGTCCGCTACCGGATTAGGGAAGATAGCTAGCTTGCTTTCCTTAAGTCTTTGGCGGTCATCGGTTACCCCGTCCCGCTGCG
Source organism: Lewinella sp. (assembly GCA_049650785.1). Taxonomy (GTDB): domain Bacteria; phylum Bacteroidota; class Bacteroidia; order Chitinophagales; family Saprospiraceae; genus Neolewinella. Next base: position 695 of record JBASAV010000381.1, read on the forward strand.
AACCCAAAGTCACGGATGGATTTAGGACAGGAGTAATTTCTTCTTCCCCGTTGAATCGTTCAGCCCACATCGACGTGGCGTCCGCCTCTTGTGGGGTGTCCTGGCCATCCTTACTCATAAATCCGAACGGTAGTGGATAGGGTCGCCCAAAGTCATAGGGCCATTTGAATTTGAATTCATCGGCCCCAATACACGGACTGACACTGCGGGATTCTCCGTCGATGTCGCGCGTAACTCCGGGAACGGACACGCCGCGCCCCATCAAACCAATAGCTTTTGCGTGCAGATCATATGCCGAAACGAATTGCGGGTCTACACTGACCGAGTGTTGGTCCTGATGGAAGAGAAACTTCCACTGAGTTAAGTTGTACGCGCTGCTCCCATTGAATGTACCAAAAGCCCGACCATCGGTCAACAGGTCGTTATAGTCCATACTCAGACCGGTAGTACGTTCAACAAATACCGCCAAGCCCGTACCTGCGCGTAGAATATTGTTCTTGACCGCTATGCCCCGGACGCCGGATAGTACAAACAGGGTCTTGTCGTTGTTCTGGCTCAGGCTATTGTAGTAAAACTGTAGGTTTTCGCTATCGTGTATAGTTACCGCCCACTGGTTGCCGGTAGGAATCGCGATGAAGTTGTTTGCAATAAGTACCGGATTGGACAGGGTGCCGTTCCAGTTGCGTATAGCGAGGCATTTGGTAATGTCTGGGTTATAGCTTCCCCCAAATATTCGGTTACCGGTGAATTCGCCCCCATTCAGGTGGGTGATGTCCACGCCGGTGGCATAGTAGCCTCCCAGGTTATTGCCGATTATACGGGTACCCGGAATACCTGTCGAACCCAAGCCGGAGAAATGTATACCATACGCGCCCCCCCGAATGTAGTTGTTAGTGATAAGAATATCCCTTCCTACCGACGGAGCGACGTAAACGACAGATTGTTCTTCAACGGCTGAAACCAGGGAGGGAGCTAATAGCCGGCAACCTTCAATGCGCAAATCATAGGCTTGGCCGGTCACCATTACCACTCTGGCTGCACCATAACCGGTAGTTTTGAGTGTCAGGTTTTTAATACGATAGTAATAGGCGTTATCCATCCGGAGTACGTAATCCTGACCGTAGGTATCCGGTGAATAGTGAATGGTAACCTGGTTGGCAATTCCGCTTTCCGATTGAAAGGTGATCGTCCTGTACGAAGATGACCCTTTGACCCGGCGCAGAGTAATCTGCTCTTCGTAGATCCCGGGACGAATTTGAAAGATGACCGGACCCGCAATGCCCTGCTCGTACAGGTGACTAACGGCTGCCCGAATAGTAGGATAATTGGGACTGAAGCCCCCGATCGTGTAGGTTCCGATAAGTTGCGCCGGCAGGCTCGACAAAGCGAAGAATAAGACCGCCGCCATGGTAAGGAACCGACCTACGGAGGGGAATTGCGTTTTATGCTGGAGATTCATGGTGACAGTTTTAGGGATGTTTTTCCCTTAATCTGCAACCGGCCAAGCGCGTTACGGGGCCGCGCAAATATTTGTTAATCAGCGCCCAAAGCCTACGCGAACGCCCCAAAAACAAGATGGTCCATCCCACGACAGGATGGACCATCTTGCTATTATCAGTAGCGTATCAGGGCGGAGCCTAGTTAGCCATCTCGCTCAAAAACTTGATGCGCACCAGCTTGATTTCGTCCAGCGTAACGTCTTCTTCCTTCAACTCCTGGTAAGCGATATCCGGATCGTCTGTCTCGGCACCCATGAAGTATTCATAAGCATCTTCCAGGCTGTACTCGTCCACCTCTTCCTCGACGTAGTAGTCGATGTTGAGTTTGGTGCCGCTGGATACGATGACAACCATCTCGTCGAGCAATTCTTCCATGGAGAGCTGGTTGCCGGAGGCGATGTCTTCCAGGGGCAGCTTACGGTCCACGCCCTGAATGATGTTGACCTTGGTCTTCGACTTATTGGCTACCTGCTTGACGACGAAGTCGCTCGGGCGGTCGATGTTGTTCTCTTCGCAGTACCGCTCGATGAGGGTCAGGAAAGGAGTAGCATACCGACGGGCCTTACCGATGCTGACGCCGTGGATATTCTTCATTTCCTCGAAGTCGACCGGGTAGCGGGTCGCCATGTCCACGAGCGAAGGATCCTGGAAAATGACGAAGGGGGGGATACCCAATCGCTTCGCCTCTTTCTTACGCAGATCCTTTAGCGCTAGCAGAAGCGTTTCGTCCAACGTCACCAACTTGGCATCGTCAGCTTCGCCGCGCATGTCATCGGCCAGTTCCTTCTCGAAATCGTGGTCGATGGGGATTTCGAAGGTATACGGATTCTTCAGGAAGGCTTCCCCTTCTTCGGTGATCTTGATGGTACCGTATGACTCGATGTCTTTACGGACCAGGTTATTCAACAGCGCTTGCCGGAAGACGGAACTCCAGAACACTTCCTCTTTGTCCTTTCCCAGGCCGAAACCGGTAAGATCGGTGAAACCGTAGTCCTTCATCTGCTTCGTCTCCTTACCGAGCACGAACTCGATGAGCGTCTTCAGCGGATAGTTTTCGTCGAGCGTTTTGACGGATTGAAGGGCCTCTGCCACTGACTGCGTAACCTCGACGCGCTCCTTCGGGTGGCGGCAGTTGTCACACATTTTATTGCAGTTCGCCTCGTCGTACTCCTCCCCGAAGTAGTGAAGCAAAAAGCGTCGCCGGCAGGCGGTAGTTTCGGAGTAGGCCATCACCTCCTGCATGAGCTGAGCACCCATTTCGCGCTCCATCAGCGGCTTGTCACGAAGGAACTTCTCCAACTTCAGGATGTCCTTGTACGCGTAAAAGGCGATACAACGGCCACCGTAACCGTCCCGACCGGCGCGGCCGGTCTCCTGGTAGTAGTTTTCGATTGACTTCGGGATATCGTAGTGCATCACAAAGCGAACGTCCGGCTTATCGATACCCATTCCGAAGGCGATGGTGGCGCAGATGACATCCACGTCCTCCATTAGGAACTCGTCCTGTGTCCGAGAGCGGGTCTTCGGATCCAGACCGGCGTGGTACGGAGCGGCCTTCACACCGTTCACCACCAGGGCTTGCGCAATTTCTTCGGCCGACTTACGGCTTTGGACATAGATGATACCCGACTGATTGGGCATCTCCTTAACGATCTTGATGATCTGGCGGAACGTGTATTCTTTCTTTCCCTTCGGACGTACCTCGTAGTAGAGGTTATCCCGGTTGAAGGACGATACGAAGGTATTGTGATCGTCACCCATCCGCAGGTTTTTGACGATGTCGGACTGCACCTTGGGCGTGGCCGTGGCCGTTAACGCAATAATGGGAATATCGTGGCCAATAAGGTCGAGCATCTCCCGGATGCGGCGGTATTCCGGGCGGAAATCGTGGCCCCATTCCGAAATACAGTGCGCTTCGTCGATGGCTACAAAGGAGATAGTGGCCTCCCGAAAGAATTCAATATTCTCCTCTTTCGTCAACGTCTCGGGAGCTACGAATAGCAACTTGGTCTTTCCGGCAGTAATGTCTTCCTTAACCTGCCGCATTTGGGTCTTGGACAAAGACGAATTGAGGAAGTGGGCCACCTCGTCGGAATCGCTGTAGGACCGGATAGAGTCGACCTGATTCTTCATCAGCGCAATCAGCGGGGATATCACCAGCGCACAGCCCTCCATCATGATACCGGGCAGCTGGTAGCATAGGCTCTTACCGCCGCCGGTAGGCATGATTACGAAGGTATCCTTTCCGTCAAACAGGGACTGGATGATAGCTTCCTGATTCCCTTTTAATTTCTCAAAACCGAAATTTTCGGCTAATGCTTCCTCTAAAAAACTGACTGACGATTTGGCTGTCATTCTTTTTGCTTTGGTTCGGCCGAACCGTTGTTCGTGGTTTTCAGGTTCAAAATAACAATTCGTACGCGAATTTGGAACCCGATTGGCCATGACGGAATGGTACCGCCGTTTTAATATATAGTGACTCTTGTAGTTATTAGGTGCTGGAAGTTCAGTTCTAATCAGTGGTCGCCCGTTGCGACGTATGAAGGTTGTAAAAGTCAACCCCTACTTTACCGACAATCTTTATTTGATCAAACTTTCTCCGCTTTGGACAACGCCCAACTAGCCGCGCAGACCGCTCGCAAAACCCTCCGAATCGAAGCTCGGGCGCTGGAGCAGCTGGCCGAGAGCATTGGCGACGAGTATACTCGTTGCGTAGAAACGATTCACCAGGGTGATGGAAAAATCATCGTAACTGGAGTTGGTAAAACAGCAATAATCGCCAAAAAGATTGTTGCAACCTTAAATTCTACGGGATCGCCCTCACTCTTTTTACACGCTGGCGACGCAATCCACGGAGACATCGGCATGATCCAGCCGAAGGACTTCGTGTTGATGATCAGCCGCAGCGGCGAAACGGCCGAAATAAAGGTGCTCTCCGTGCTGGTACGTAACATGGGCAATACCCTCATTGCCATGACCAGTCGTAGGGAATCTACCCTGGCCCGGCACGCTGATCACCTGCTGCATACGCCCTTCGACCGGGAAGCCGATCCTAACGAACTGGCACCTACGACCAGCACGACCCTGCAGATGGCCATGGGCGATGCGCTCGCTACGTCGCTGCTCGCGCTCCGCGGGTTCACCCCGGAGGACTTTGCGCGCTTCCACCCCGGGGGGGCGTTAGGCAAGCAACTGTACCTGCGCGTAAAGGATGTGTATCCACAGAATCAAAAACCGATGGTTTATCCCGATACCCCGCTTCCCGAAACCCTACTGGAGATGACCAATAAATGCCTGGGCGCCACGGCAGTGGTGGACCGGGTATCCGGCGACCTTACCGGTATCGTTACCGACGGAGACCTGCGCCGTCTACTGAACCGGAAGCAGGATATGTCCGGCATAACCGCCGCAGATCTTATGTCCGCCACCCCAAAAACGATCCAGGAATCGAAATTAGCCGTAGAGGCCGTTAACGTACTGGAAACCTACAGCATCAGCCAACTCATTGTAGTGGACGACCAAGAACGATACGTGGGTTTCGTTCACCTTCATGACTTCATCCGGGAAGGCCTAGTATAAAAGAGCACGGGGATGACGACCGTAGCCGCACATCCCCGCACCCGTTTGGATCGTGGGTCGCCCTTATTATCCCTGGACGATCTCCATGTCCATTTCCTGAACCACGTCCGGGTGCAGGCGCATCGTGAACTGGTAGGTGCCCAGCTCTTTCGCCTCGTCGGGGAGTACGATCTTGCGACGCTCTACGTCGACACCGAACTGCTCCTCCAGAAGGTTTTTGATCTGTAGCTGGGTGATCGAACCGAAGATGCGACCGCTCGTACCGGACTTTGCACCAACCCGCAGGGTCTTGCCCTTCAGCTTTTTGGCGATCTCGCGGTAGACGTCCAGTTTCTTCTGCTCCTGGGCGTTCTCCCGGCGAACCATCTCGTTAAGACGTCCCATGTTGGACTTGTTGCCAATGATGGCCAATCCGCGGGGGAGTAGATAATTACGACCGAAGCCGTCCTTAACTTCAATGACTTCGTGCTTATCGCCGACTTTCTCGACGTCTTGCAGCATAATTACTTTCATGATAAATTATGTTGTCCCGGCCTTGTGGGGCGGTGCCCGCTACATGCGCCGGTTAGGATTAGTAGTACGGTAGTAGATAGTACAGTAGTACGGTAGGCTTGACGCGCTACCGTACTACCGACTACATTACTTTAAAAGGTCAGTGACGTAAGGCAGCATAGCCAAGTGACGGGCCCGCTTGATCGCGGAAGCCACTTTACGCTGGTACTTCAGGGAGTTGCCGGTGATGCGGCGGGGAAGAATCTTGCCTTGCTCATTCACGAAGGTGAGGAGGAAGTCAGGATCCTTGTAATCGATGTACTTGATGCCGTAACGGCGGAACCGGCAGTACTTCCGGCGGCGTCCTCCGATCTTGGGATTCGAGAGGAACTTGATATCATCGCGACTGGCCATGATGGGTTGTTTTTGTGGTTACTACTACGGTGATTACTCCTCTTCCTTGAAGGATTCGGCGTCGCCCGAGGGCACACCGGTGAGGTGGGGGGCATCGGCCTTCTTGCGGCTGATACCGTGGGCGGCGGGCTCCGTCTTCGCGGGCTTCTCCTGCTTGTGCCGTTTGGCTTTACCGATCTTGCCGGCACGCTTATCGGCGTTATACTGGACGCCATACTTGTCAAGGGCGACGGTCAGGAAGCGCAGGATACGTTCGTCCCGGCGCATGCCGAGCTCGAAGTTTTTCAGAAAGGCGCCGTTTGGAGCGGTGTACTCCACACAGTAGTAGACACCGTTGTTGCGGTTGTTGATGTCGTAAGCCAGCGTACGCAGGCCCATCTCATCCACAAACACAATCTCACAGCCCTCGTTCTGGAGGTTGTCTACGTACGCCTGAGCTGTCGCTTTGATCTCATCCCCCGACAGCGTTGGGTCTACGATGAATGTAGTCTCGTAATTTCTCATCGGATCAGGTGTACTGATTGGTTAATAACAATGGTTTCGCACGCTTCGGTACCGTGGGTAGGTCCAAAGCGGGTGCAAAGATACACTTTTTCCGTTACCAGCCAAGCCATTTTCTTCGCGTCGGTGCGCAGGAACAAACTATTCCGGCAGATGAGATAGAATTTTCAGACCTCTACTCCGGAATCCGGGGCTGCCGCGCGGGATATGAAACTCCAGACAAGTCCGCAACTCGCCGGCTAATTCAGGATACAGCGCGCAGAAGTTCGCCGCTATCTGCATGGCAAAAACCCGGCTGGCCACCGCTTCCTCGGTAGAATCGGTTACCCGGAGAGCAAGATCGACCGTCTTGCCGCGAATGCGCTCCGGAATAGTCTCCGGTGGGAGTTCGCTCAGGTATCGTAGTATGTTCCGCTGTACGGCTGGGTGCTGGGGCTTAGCCGCTGATTCGACCATTCGGTCCAAGTAGGGCAGTAGCCAGCCAGGTTGGATGCGTCCCAAATTGCCCGCCACCATGGAGGCTCGTTGTACCAGCGCTCCGTCGCCGCCCTTCAGCATCAGTTGCATCAGCTCACCCAGTAATTCGGGAGCATTCAGCACACGCCGCATAACCCGATCGGCGTCCGTTCGGTACTTACTATTTGCGAGCAGTTTCTCTATTTCCACCGGCAATAAAAATAGGGTAACCCCGTCGGAGCTACCCTATTTATCGGTATCGATATATTGGATACTATTCGTCGAAAGACATATTCATCTGCCGCGAGGCCTCGACAAGTTCCTGGTATTCCTGAGTACTTAGACCGTCGTAGCAGTATTGGATAGGATCGACCTTCACGCCATCCTTTTCGATTTCGTAGTGGAGGTGGTCACCGGTACTCCGTCCGGTGCTGCCCACCAGACCGATGAGGTGCCCGCGATCTACTTCCTGTCCCTTCTTCACCTTGATGGCACTCATGTGAGCGTAGCGGGATTTGAAGCCGTAACCATGGTTGATAATAACCACGTTTCCGTAGGAGCTGCTGCGGCCGGCAAACTCAATGATGCCTTTACCGGATGCCTGAATCTCGGTTCCCTTGCGGCAGTTGAAATCGATGCCGTAGTGCATTTTCTTGATCCCAAGAATGGGGTGGATCCGGTAGCCGTATCCGGAAAGGTTTTCCATTTTCCGGCTGAACTGGTCACCACGAATAGGTTTGATACTTGGAATAGAGGCCATCATATCTTCCTTACGCGTTGCCATGTCGGCTACTTCATCCAGGGAGCGACTATGTAAGTCAACCTGATAGCGAAGACGATCTACCCTTTCACGCAGGCCGGCCATCTGATCGCCTACGTTGGGAAGGCTCTTGAGATTTTCGTAAGCATCGTGGCCACCACGACCACCCTGGAAGACATCATCGTCGATCGGTTCCATGCGCAGGGCCAGACGAACGGTATTGTTGCTACGCTCATGGAGGTGGCTGACAATGCCGGCCAGATCCTCGTACTGGGTACCAAGGTTCTTGTTTTCGGTCTTGGCAATTTCCAATTCCTGCATGAGCATACGCTCACTCGGGCTGGGAAAGTACCGGTGTACCATGGCTGTAAAGAGTAGGCCGGCCAAAAGGGCGGCACAGAAGAAGCTGAAGAAGCGTAAGACGGTGAGACTTAGGGGCTCTACTACTCTGTCGTACTGTAAAGTACGCTGATTAAAGACAAATTTTTCACGCCTCATTGACGAATACTTAATACTGAGATCACCCTTCCAAAACGTACCGGTGGTTGGTTTAGTACGCATAAATCGTTGGAACGGCTAAGGAGATCCTATTCTGTTAGCCTCTCTCCTTATTCCGAAAGTAAGGTAAAACGTTACACAGCTACAAATGTAGTCTAGGAAAGTTGTGCGATTTCTACCCAAAAATAAAGGGGAAGGCTCCTCCATGGAACCTTCCCCTTCTGATACTTCCCGGTTCGGAAAGTGCTTTTAAGTTGTGCTTATAG
>JBASAV010000382.1:0-1758 GCA_049650785.1 Lewinella sp.
GCAATACCTTGAGCCAAAATCCTACCTCATGAATCCCCTGCTCCCCGTTAGCCGCCTGATGGCCACCGATCTGATCACCGTTTCTCCTGCTACGCCGCTGGGCGAGGCTAGCCAGTTATTTGGTAAGAACCATATCCACCACCTACTCGTCGTGGAGGGCAGCAAATTGGTTGGCGTCCTGAGCACCTCGGATTTCCTGCGTTTGCTGGACAGGACGTCAACCGCCACTACCGTAGCCGATCTGATGACGCGTAAGCTGGTCAAGCTGGAGCCGGACGATACGGTCCGTACCGCCGCCAATCTGTTCCGGATGAATCGCTTTCATGCCCTGCCGGTGATGGGTACGGCGGGGGAGCCGGTGGGTATGCTTACTACGCACGATCTGATCCGGCTGCTGGATGAGGAGGAGGTGGAGCTCGAGGATTACAAGAAGCGGTAACGTTCGATCAGGTAAAGTAAAGTACCTCCGCCTCCGGAAAGCGGGCCTCGATCTCCTGGTTAAACCACCCCTTGAGCTCCGTCATCTGCTCCTTCGGATAAACGTACTTGAAGCTGCCAAATTTATTGCGCTTCTTAGACCGCCGCTCCTCGTCGAAGTCCAACTGGGTCTTCGGGTACCACTCGAGGAGGATATCCTTGGAACCCGGTGTGAACCGGTGGGTGATGAGCTCGAAGGTGAGATCTACTTCGAAGTCCAGCGCTTCCCGTAGCCGCGCCAGCATATCCGCGTAGCCGTCCCGCCAACCGTCGAAGGGCATCAGGGGCGCCAGTACGGCCCCTACCCGGTAACCGGCCTGACCGAGCCGACGCATGGCATGCAGCCGCGCTTCCAGGTCGGCGGTACCGGCTTCGATGCGGCGGGTTACCCAGTCGGCATTCAGGCTTATACGACAGCGGGTCTGACCGTTGTGTTGCAGGTTCAGCAGGGGTTCCACGGCATCGTACTTCGTCACCCAGCGCAGACGGGCTTCCGGCTGCCCGCCGAACCATTCGATGGCCCGGCTGATGGAGCCCGTCAGGTGCTCGATGCCCAGGGGATCGGTGTAGCAACTGGCCTCGAAGGTGGTCAGTTTCTTGTCCGGGTCGATGTAATCGGCGTTGTTTTCCAGGATGGCGTCCAGGTTGGCGTATACCCGGGTGACGGGTGCTCCGGGCAGACTACCGGCCAGGTAACAGTACTGACAGTGGGCCGGGCAGCCCTTGGCGAGGTGAAACTGCCAATCGGCCGAAGGGGGGATGGGGGTAAGGCGAAAGGCGCTGGGTGGCGCATTGACTACCGCCAGTGTATTCTTCGCTTTACGGTAGGTCTCCGCGGTGGTATTACCCCCGAGCTTGGGGAGCCGATTGGCCTTCATGACCTCATACTCCAGTCCGAGCGCGCGTAACCGTTCGGCGATCCGGATGCCGTGCGGCTCGCGGTAGGCATCCGCGGTAAAGTATACGTGTTTGGGTTTCCAGAGGCGAGCGGACCTGCCGGGCGATTCCGGTGCGGCGGGAAAGGTGGTCACGGGAGGCGCGGCGGACTGCGATATGCCCTCCGCATTCTCCGGTTGGCGCCCGCTTATGTGGGGCGCACTCTTCAGGGGGCGGGCCATGTTCGGGTGTTTGCCTGGGTAACCGGGTCCGGGCGAAAAGTGTTCCGAACGTTTGGCCGTTAGCCGCCCGATTAATTCAAGAGGGCCGGGTAGACCAGAATTCGAAACTTGTGCAATATCTCTCGGTACTGCGGAACGGGATGCACATTGAATTAAACCAGCA
>JBASAV010000383.1:0-18160 GCA_049650785.1 Lewinella sp.
ATTCTCTTCTTTGGTATCATGACCGACGCCGGCACCTTCGAGCCGGTGATCAAGCGGCTGCTGCGTGCCGCCGGTAACGACCCGGCCCGCGTGACGGTCGTCTCCGCGCTGTTAGCCATGCTGGTTCACTTGGATGGCTCGGGCGCGGTCACCTTCTTGGTCACCGTACCGGCCATGCTACCGCTCTACGATGCACTGGGGATGCGGCGCACCACGCTGGCGACGGTTGTTGCCCTCGGTGCGGGCACGATGAATATCCTGCCGTGGGGTGGACCTACTATCCGGGCGGCCACGGCGCTGGAGGTACCCGTCACGGAACTTTTCAACCCGATCCTGGTGCCGGTACTCACCGGTTTGGCGGCGGTACTGGTTATGGCGTGGTGGCTGGGCAAACGGGAAGGCAAACGATTGGCGGGCGACACCTCCGTTACGCTCACCAGCGGACCTTCTATAGAGGAAGAGGTGGTGGCGTATCGCCGCCCCGATCGATTGTGGTTTAATGGTTTGCTGATCATAGCGGCGGTAGCCCTGCTCATCTCCGCCGCCCTGCCGCCGCACATCGTCTTCATCGGTGCCTTCGTGGTGGGCCTGACCGTCAACTATCCCAAACTGGAGGAACAACGCAAACGCATCGACGCCCACGCCAAAGCCGCGCTATTGATGGCCAGCATCCTGTTTGCCGCGGGATGTTTTACCGGCATCCTGAAGTCGTCCGGTATGATTGCCGCAATGGCCGATGCATCGGTGGATTTGCTGCCCGCCGCCGTGGGCCAGCGTCTGGCACTGCTGACCGGATTGGTAAGCATGCCCGCCAGCTTGCTCTTCGATCCGGATTCCTTCTACTTTGGCATCCTGCCCCTTCTCAGCTCAACGGCCGAGCAGTTCGGGGCCAACGGCCTGGAAGTGGGCCGGGCCGCCATCATGGGGCAGATGACAACGGGCTTTCCGGTAAGTCCGCTGACCGGGTCGACCTACTTATTGGTCGGCCTGACCGGCGTGGACCTGGGGGATCATCAGCGGCGAACCATACCCCTGGCGTTCCTGGTCACCCTCATCATTCTCTTGGTTGCGGTCCTCATCGGGGCCATAAGTATTTAACTATGCAAACAATTCGAATTGGCGGTGGAGCGGGGTTCTCGGGCGACCGGCTGGAACCGGCCGTATTACTTGCCCGGGAAGGAAATCTCGACTATCTCGTTCTGGAATGCCTGGCCGAGCGCACCATCGCCCTGGCCCAGCAACGTAAACTCCAGGATCCGACCATCGGATTCGATCCGTTACTGGAACGTCGCATGGAGACCTTGTTGCCGGTCATCTTGAAAAATGGGGTTCGCCTGATCAGCAACTTCGGAGCGGCTAATCCGGTCGCCGCGGCACAAAAGATTGTCGAGCTGGCAAAGCGGAAGGGGATATCCGTCACCGTAGCCGCCGTTACCGGCGACGAGGTGCTCGACCAGCTGGATCCGGACATGCAAACGATGGAGACGGGTCGACCCCTGTCACAGTACCGCGGTATCATCTCCGCCAATGCCTATCTCGGCGTGGAGGCCCTGCTTCCCGCGCTGGAAAGCGGTGCCGACATCATCGTTACCGGACGGGTCGCCGACCCGTCCCTTTTCCTGGCTCCGATGGTGCACGCTTTTGGTTGGTCGGTCGTGGATTACGCCAAATTAGGACAGGGCACGGTCATCGGCCACCTGCTCGAATGCGGCGCGCAAATTTGCGGGGGGTACTTCATGGACGGCCACCGGAAATCAGTCCCCGACCCGGCCCGCCTCGGCTTTCCCATCGCGGAAGTTTCCTCCGACGGATCGGCCACCATCAGCAAAATAGTGGGTACCGGAGGGCGCATCGATCTGCGAACCGCGAAGGAGCAATTACTCTACGAAGTGGTGGACCCCCATGCTTACCTGACCCCCGATGTCGCCGCAGACTTCACGACCGTACACCTGGAAGCGACCGGAACCGATGCCGTCTCGGTGAACGGCGGTTCGGGCGACCGAAAACCGGACACGCTCAAGGTCAGCGTCGGCTACCGCGCCGGCTACCGCGGCGAGGGGGAGATCAGCTACGCCGGTCCCGGGGCGGAATCCCGGGCGCGATTGGCGGGAGAGATCGTGGCCGAACGGCTTAGCGGGCAGTTGGACCAGCTCCGGGTAGATATTATCGGGGTGGATTCGGTACATCTTTCGGTGGGGCAGAGTGCGGAGCCGCGGGAGGCCCGTGTCCGGGTATCCGGGGCCGCCGCGACCGGGGTGATCGCCGCACGGGTAGGGGAGGAGGTCGTAGCTCTCTACTCCAACGGACCGTGGGGTGGCGGGGGAGCCCGCAAGTCAACTGCGGAAATGGTCGGTATCGTTTCCGTACTGCTGAACCGCACCCTCATCAGCCCATCACTTGAAATCTTTAGCGTATGAAGCTCTGCGAAATCGCCCATTCCCGGGCGGGGGACAAGGGGAATACCCTGACCCTTAGTCTCATTCCTTTCGATCCGGCTGACTATGAATGGGTACGCCGGGAGATAACCGCCGATCGCGTAGCCAAGCATTTGCAGGCTAGCGTACAGGGAGAGGTACGCCGCTACGAGATGCCCAATATTCACGCTCTGCTCTTCGTGTGCTACGGGGCGCTGCAGGGGGGCGTGACTACGTCGCTGGCCGCGGATACCCACGGTAAGTGTAGGAGTGGGATATTGCTGGATTTGGAGATAGCGGGCGACGGGCGGGGATAGGAATGACTATCCGCCTTATTCGTCCCCTTTATTCATCACTTGGTATAATGGGTTCTGTAGTACGGACCGTACCCTATAGCTTAGGGCAAAACTATACGATGCGTCAACTTACTGTTCCGCAATCCATCATTGTTGCTGCCTTGATCCTCGCTTCGGCCTACTTCCTCGGTGATTGGGCCGGCTATCCGTACCTTCTTCCAGCTTTTCTGCTGATCTACGCTTACTTCATCGGGCGGGGAAAGTCTTGCCGCCGGGTAGGAGGTAGGATATAGCTATGGAAAAGCTTCGAGCAATCGGGCCAGCTCCTCCCCCGAAATCCGCAACACCGTCCCGTGCCGCGTCCCCTCCGGAAAGCTCAGCCGGTCCGAAATATCCGTCCAGTTCTCTAGATCCGTTGACTGTACGGCACCCATCTCGTGGTCGGTGTAGCGGTCGAAGTAGACCGTCCAGGTGCCATCGATTTGTGTGACCGTCGGTCCTTCTACCCAGTTATCGGTTATCGGTTCCCCGGCCGTTGAGTAGGGCCCCGCCAGCCGGTCATTCGTAGCGATTCGGATGTTCTTTTGCACTTCCGGGTATTTGGTTTCATCCTTCAGGAACATGACGTACGTCCCGTCTGTCCGCTGGATGGTGGCGTCGATCACGTTGAAGTCGTCGTCGTAAAGGACTTCCGTGGGCGAAAACGCCCGGAAATCCTCCGTTAATGTGTAGTACATCCGGTGGTTCAGTCCATTATCGCCGCTGCTATCCGTTGCGGGGAAGCGCCCCGGGATGGTGGTGGCCCAGTAGATCATATACTGGTCCTCGTCCTCATCGTAGGTGACCTCCGGCGCCCAGCTGTTCTGCGCGTCGGGCTCGTGCTCCATCACCGGCAGGTAGCGTTGGTTCGACCAGTGGATCAGGTCGGGAGAGTGGGCGTAGCCGATGCCGCGCTCGTGCCAGCTGACGGTCCAAACCATATGGAACTCCCCGTCGCCGCCGCGGATGATGCAGGGATCGCGCATCAGCTCGTCTTCTCCGACGTAGGGCGTGAGTACCGGCGCATTCCCGTTCAGCGGGGTCCATGCCAGCCCGTCCTCACTGTAGGCCAGGTGCAGGCCATCTTCCCCGTTGCCCTGGAAGTAGGAAAAGATGTACGCACCGTCGTCCTGCGCGGACAGGGTAGGGGAGAGCAGACATAAGACCGCAAGGAGCAAGAAGTAGGACATAGGAACGATACAGGCTGATTCCCTGCAACATACGGAAACAGGCGGGCGGCGGAGCGCAGGTAAGGAGTCCTAAGTGCCACCGGAACGGCAATACCTTCGAAAATCCTAACGTTAGCGGGAATGCGTACCGGTCCCTTCGTGCCTGCTATTGCCGCCGAAGCAGAAGACCCATCTGCCCTAACCCAGAATAAATCCATGCGAATTCTATCTTATCTCGGCGTGTTGTTGTTCCTGCTCGCCGCTATTTCCTGCGAAAAGGAAGTCATCGAACCCCCCGTTGTCACTGAGCCGGAACCCGCACCGGACACCATTCCAGCCGTCGATACTATTCGGTACGACTTCGTGGGCGGCTACGTGCAGAAGGGGCCTTACCTCAATGGTACCTCTATACAGTTAGTCGAACTGGACGCGCAATTGGCGCCCACCGGAAAAAACTTCCAGACCCAGATCATCGATAACCGTGGCACCTTCGAGGTCCGCAACGTCGAGCTCGTATCGCCCTACGTGCAGCTGAAGGCGGATGGTTTCTACTTCAACGAGGTGACCGGCGAAAATTCCGCCGCCCAGCTTACCCTCTACGCCCTCAGTAATCTGGAGGATTACGCATCGCTCAACGTCAATCTGCTCACTACCCTGGAAAGGGCCCGGGTGGATTACCTGGTCTCCCGGGGGAGTAAATTCGGACTCGCCAAATTACAGGCCCAGGGGGAAATCCTCGGCATATTCGAAATGACCAATGCCGACCTGGCTAAATCCGAATTGCTCGACATCACGAAAGGAGGCGACGAGAACGCCCGGCTGCTCGCCATGTCCGTCATCCTGCAGGGTTACCTGAGCGTGGCCGACCTCTCCGAACTGGTCGCCAACCTGAGTACGGACCTGCGGGAGGACGGGATCCTGAACAGCGACCGGCTGGGAAGCACGCTGGTGAATAACGCCGTGGCCCTCGACCTGCCGGCCGTACGTCAACACCTGGAAGATCGCCTGGACGAGCTCGGGCTCGAAGCCACCGTCGGCGATTTTGAAAGCCACGTCAAGTATTTTCTCGATAATACCGACTTCGTGCACACCGATACGATCGTATATCCCGCCCAGGGTGATTACGGACCGAACGCCCTTGATCCCGTTGTCATGGAGTTCGCGTCGGGGGAATACTCCGTTCGCGCCGAACTCCCGATGTCCACGACGGTGCGGGTGCGTATTAGCGGACCGAACTGGTTCGACGCTGGAAGCCAGAACCGACTGTGGAAGCGGGGGAATTACGACCAGGCGACGGCTTCGGCCGATTACACCGCTGAAGGAACGGGCACACCCGATTTCAAATTGCTACTGCGGTATAACGACCCCTGGCCCGGCCAGGAACGGGACGGACCCATCGTGAACCCTCCGGATTCCACCGGCTACGTGAACCCGAACCCCGATCAACCGACCGATACTACCCGCATCATCGTCTACGAGAACGGCTCCGACGTACCTTCCTGGACGAAGAAGTTCGTGACGAAATTCGATTAGACAAGGCCCGGCCAGCGTGCCTCCACGTGGCAATCGGGAAATATGGTTAGGTTAGCGGGCAAAGCCCGTCGACCATGTACCGCGCCGTTTTCTTATTCATTGCCTGCTGGCTCGCAGTGGGGTGCTTGCCTGGCTAGCCTGTGGCCGATACGCAATACGGACAGGTGGCCGGGGAGGCTACGGCGGACGGTGCCATTCACATCTATCGCGGCATCCCCTTCGCCAGTCCGCCGGTGGATAGTCTGCGCTGGCGGGCTCCCGAGGCTCCGGAACCGTGGTCAGGAACCAGGGTGTGCACCACCTTCGCCGCCAGCCCCGTGCAACGTTCGCCGGAGCCCTTCAGCATGTGGAGCGAAGAGTTTCTCATCCCGAAGGAACCGATCGGTGAAGACTGCCTGTACCTCAACGTTTGGGCGCAGTCGCGGGCCGAACAGCAGCCCGTGATTGTCTGGATATATGGCGGTGGATTTAACAGCGGCGGCAGCGGCGTACCCATTTACGACGGCGAGGCCATGGCCCGCGAAGGCGTCGTCTTCGTCAGCATCAATTACCGGGTCGGTGCATTGGGATTTTTGGCGCACCCGGAGCTCAGTGCCGAGGCCCCTTACGGGAGCTCCGGGAATTATGGATTGCTGGACCAGATTGCCGCCCTTCACTGGGTACGGGATAACATTGCCGTCTTTGGTGGCGACCCTAACCGGATCACCATTGCCGGACAGTCCGCCGGGGCCGCCAGCGTAAACGCCCTGGTGGCCTCGCCACTCGCCGCCGGACTTTTCCACCGGGCAATCGCCCACAGCGGGGGCATGGTGGCCTCCCAAACGTCCAATCTGGCCGCCGCCGAGGAAGCCGGCCTTCGTTTTGCCGATTCGCTGGGGGTGACCGATCTGGAGGCGATGCGGGCCCTTCCCGCCGGGGTGATCCTTTCCGCACCCGCCCCGCCTACAAGACCGGTCATCGATGGCTACGTTCTTCCCCTGCCCGTGGCGGAGCTGCTGGGGCCGGGGCGGGGTCCGAACATCGACCTGCTCAACGGGTGGACCGAGGAGGAGGGATTGCTACGGGAACCGATCGCCGATGCGGATACCTACCGGTCACGTATCCGGGAGCGCTATCCGGACCGGACGGACGATTACCTTACCTACTACCCGGCCACGAACGACAGCATCGCCGCTCGCTCGCAAAAAGATGCGGCGCGTGACGCGATGTTCGGTATACAGAACTACGGTTGGTCGAACATGCACGCCGGCTACGCCAGCCAACCCGTCTATCTATACCGCTTCACCCGCCGGGTGCCGGGAGAGGGGACCTACGCCGACTACGGGGCCTTCCATACCGGTGACGTACCCTACGCCTACGGCAATCTGGACCGGGTGGACCGCCCCTGGACGCCCACCGATCGGACGCTATCCCAAACCATGCTGACCTACTGGGTGAACTTCGTGAAACACGGCAATCCCAATGGCATCGGCCTTCCCCGCTGGCCGGCCTATTCAGCAGCCCGCAAGGAAATCATGATCCTGGGCGACCGGGCCGGCGCGGATTTGCTGCCCGATGCCGAGCGGCTCGACTTTCTATTCTACCTCCAAAGCTTTTGACCATGACGCTGCGACCCTGGTGCGCACTACTCCTTCTTTGCCTGCTTGGCGGTACCGTAGTTGACGGACAAGTAACCGACCGAACCGCCCGCCCCTGGACGTACTGGTGGTGGATGGGCAGCGCGGTCAACAAAGCGGAGATCAGCCGGCAGCTGGAGCTTTTCGCGGCGTCCGGACTGGGTGGCGTCCACATCATCCCCATTTACGGAGCGAAGGGGTACGAGGATCAATTCCTTGACTTCCTCTCCGAACCGTGGATGGAGATGGCGGCCTACACCGTGACGGAGGCGGACAGGCTGGATATGGGCGTGGATATGAACCTGGGTACCGGCTGGCCCTTCGGGGGACCGTGGGTGAATGCCGACGAAGGCGCACGACGGCTGGTCATGGATACCCTGCCGCTGGTGAGCGGCCAGTCCTTCCAGGCGGATGCGGACGATATCGCCGCCGAGTTAAATCTCCAGGCGGTGGAGGGCATCTTCGTCACCGACGGCCGGCGGCAGTATAATCTATCCCCCTATCTCAACCCCGACGCTGCCGGCTGTACCGTCCCGGAGGGGGAGTGGCACGCGGTGATCTTCGGCGTCCGTCCTACGGGGCAGCAGGTCAAGCGCGCCGCGCCCGGGGGGGAAGGCCGGGTGGTCGACTATTTCGACCGGTCGGATGTCTCCGATTACCTGGCTCACTTTGACTCGGTATTTGCCCGGACGGCTCACCGGCCGGACGTGCGAGCCATCTACCACGATAGCTACGAGGTATACGGCGCCCAGTGGACCGAGGACTTCGTCGGGGCATTTGAGCGGCAGCACGGCTACGATCCGCGGGCCAGCCTGTCGCTGCTCAACGATACGTACCACCGCGACCGAGGACTGCTGCTGCACGACATCCGGTTTACCCTGGATGCGCTGCTTTACGACTCCTTCGCCAAAACCTGGACCGAGTACGGCGCGGCGAATGATTTACTCACTCGCTTCCAGGCCCATGGCTCACCGGGCAACATACTCGATCTTTACGCCCTGTCCAGTATCCCGGAAACGGAGTCTTTCGGCTGCGCGGAATTCGGTATTCCGGGCCTGGCGTGCGATCCTGATTTTGAGCCGGAAACCTTTGGCCGCCCCAGCATTTTGATGACCAAATTCGCCTCCTCGCCGGCCCACCTCTACGGCAAGCCGTTGGTCAGTTCAGAAACCGGCACCTGGTTGGGCAACCACTTCCGGGTGTCACTCCGGCAGGTCAAGCCACACATCGACCAACTCTTCGTGGGCGGCGTCAACCATGTCTTCTACCACGGAACGACCTATTCGCCGGCGGAGGCGGGCTATCCCGGCTGGCTCTTTTATGCCTCCACCAATTTCGGTCCCACCGCCCACTTTTACGACGAGCTACCCCTGCTGAACCGCTACATCGAAAGGTGCCAGTCGGCGCTGCAGGCCGCCCGGCCGGACAACGACCTGCTGGTGTACTTCCCCATCCACGACCTTTGGTCCACTCCGGACGACGACATTCTCCTTCAACTGGATGTCCACCACAGCGAAGACTGGTTCGAGGCGACGCCCTTTGGGCGGACGGCCGCCGACTTGCTGGAAAAGGGCTATACCTTCGATTACCTCTCCGACCGGCAACTACAGGCTTTGAAAATCACCGGGGAAGGCACCCTATCGCTCGCGGGACAAAACGGGTATCGGGCTATCCTGGTGCCGGCTACCACCTACCTGCCGGCCGCGACGCTGGACGCCTTACGTGACCTCCAGCGACGGGGTGTACCCGTGATCTTCCAGGATCGACTACCCACCCAGTACCCGGGGCTGCACGGGGGTAGAATCCCGGCCTCCCGCCTGGCGGGTACGGCGTTAGCCACTAACCTGGAGGAGGCTCTCGCGGAGGTGAGTATTGAAAGGGAGTACATCGGGACCGTGGGCATTGACTTCATTCGGAAGTCTACGGACGACGGTACGCTGTATTTCCTATCCAATCTCAGAGGGCGATTTGAACGCGGCTACGTATCGTTCTCGGGTGATTACGATCAGGTAATACTTACGGACCCCCTTACCGGGGTAAGCTCATCCATCGAGACCCGGGACAGCCTTTACCTGGATCTGCCCCCCGGTAAATCCATGCTGGTGGAAACGACCTCGTCGGCACCTTCCGCGGAGGCCGCCGTCCCCCTCGTCGCGGCCGATACGTTTGCCATAGATGGGCCCTGGACGGTAACCTTCCGCGATACCAGCGGACTCGATCTCCAAGAATCCTATACCCGCGAACGCCTGACGTCGTGGACGGAATGGGGCGATGACCTGGCCTACTTCAGTGGGAAGGCGACGTACCGGACAAGTTTCACGCTAAACGCCGCCAGCCTGGGTGCTACGGCGTACCGGTTGCACATCCAGAACGTGTACGAAACGGCGGAGGTGATCCTAAACGGGGAGCCGGTCGCCACGGTGTGGGCCTTTCCCAACGAAGTGGCCGTTCCCGCCGAACTGCTGCGGGAGGAAAACGAACTGACGATCGTGGTACAGAATCTTTCCGCCAATAATATGCGGCGGTATGACCGGGAGAATCCCGGGTGGAAGAACTTTTACGATATCAACTTCGTGGATATTACCTACCAGCCCTTTGACGCGGGCTCCTGGTCGCCCTCGCCCTCGGGGCTGAGTGGGACGGTGGAATTGATCAGGCTGGGCCAAGGGGACTAGTTTGACCGGTTGATTATCTTGCCTGCGTTATATATCGCTTATTCCTGCGCCCCGCCGCCCCATGAAGTACTGCCTTTATTTTCTGCTTTCTTTCTGCACCCTATCGGTCAATGCCCAGTCCGTCGACGAAGACAAACTCGGTGCCTGGTATATGTACTTCTATACGCACTCCTTCGGAGATAGCCCCTGGGGTATCCAGGGAGATGCTCAGTACCGAAACTGGAACCTGGGCGGCGATCTGGAGCAGTTACTCCTCCGTTCCGGTATCACCTATACCCCCACGGATGCCGGAATCACCTTCACGCTGGGCTACGCCAACATCACCAGCGGCGCATACGGCGACAGCGATGCCACCTCCGGAGAGAGCCGCGTATACCAGGAAGCCCTGTTTCCTCAGCGTATCGGGAGTCGCTTCTTGCTGACCCACCGCCTGCGGTACGAGCAACGCTGGGTGGCGGATCAGGATTTCCGCACGCGCTACCGGTATAATCTGTTCGTCAATGTACCCCTGAACGCCACCGATATGGGCAAGGGAGTGCTTAACCTGGCCCTATACAACGAGCTGTTCATCAATGGACAACTGGATATCGGAGACGGCCGGCAGGTACAGTATTTCGATCGTAACCGGCTCTATATCGGCCTGGGCTATGGCATCACCGACCGGCTGCGGACGCAGCTGGGCTGGATGCGCCAGACATCCGTAAATGTAAATAAGGCTCAATTACAAGTCAGCTTGCACCACAGCTGGTGAACCCCGTCGGACGCTATTGCCTTTGGGGGGTATGGACGAACCCGAGGTATCCGAAAGCGGCGCTCATTCCCTGACCGATAAGGCCGCGGAGACTTACCGCTGGTGGGATAATATGGCTACCATAAACGCCGAAGATCCCTTTTGGGTGGGCGCGGCTAAAATCGGGATACGCCTCTTCGGCGTGATCGTCCTGCTTGCCCTGTCTCCCGTGATCATACTCGGTCTCATCATCGCATTCTTCGCTGTCCTGTGAAAGTATTACGCAATCCATACTGGTGGGCCGCGGTCGTGGTTTTCGCCCTCCACCAGGGAGTCCAGTGGGGCCTGGAGCTGAATATTCCCTTTATCGACAGCTTCCTCGATCCCTTCCTCGCGCCGCCCATCCTCCTTGGGTTATGGCTATTCGAGCGGCAATTGATCTGGCGGGCACCCGGGCTGAGCTGGTTTGAAACGGCGGTGGCCACCTTGCTGCTTGCCGTGATTTTTGAGGAGGTATACCCCCGCTTCCAGGAGGGCTTCCGGCGCGACGTGTTCGATTACCTGGCTTACGGATTGGGGGCCGTATACTTCTATTGGTTGATCAACACCTCCCCTGGTCCGCTTACCCGGGAACGGGAACCCGGTAGTCCGGCCGCCACCAAAGTATAGATTTCTGGTTACGGTCAGCCATAACATCACTCAGCCGTAAACCCACATGTACGCTTGACGAGTTAGGCGATATCTGGCACCGGCGTTTTTCCGGGTTGCCAGTCAATCTTAAAATCGTCATCATGCGTATTCTTTGCTTCATCCTTATTCTTCTGCCGATTGCCGGCTTTTCCCAGACCGATACGTCCGGTTTTCAGACCGGTTACGGCTCTTCCGAGGGTGCCGACCGGGTGCCGAGTACCGAGGTGACCATTCCCCCGACGGTGGAGGCTCTGCAGGCGACTCTATACGAATTGGATGATCAGTACCACGCTATCCACCAGATGCACTGGAACGTCACCGGTCCGCTATTCATCAGCCTACACGAGCTGTATGAGGAATTCTATACAGCGATTGCCGCTAAAATGGATGAGGTCGCCGAGCGCAAGCTTGCTCTGGACGAGGCGGCCGACGCCCGCCCCGCGGAAGTTGCCGCCAATGCCAACCTGTCTCCCGCCGTCCCGGGTGGATTCGTAACCGATAAGGAATCCCTCGAACTGCTTTCCGCCCGCCACCTGCAGATCAGCAACCGACTGGGCGACCGCATCGCCGATACGGGTGAAACGGATGTCGTCACCCAGGATCTCCTGATCGCGCTGCGCGATATGATCGACAAACAACTCTGGATGATGCGCTCGTTTCTGAAGTAGACCGGTGGCGGCGCTCTCTACTTGCCCGTTAAGGATGACCGTCGAGGACAAGGCGTAAGTTTGTCCATCGTTAACCGGTTGCTCAAACACCCGGGGACACCCTGTACGGTCAACCCGCAAAACCGCGCCTCGTGGCTGTTTTGCGGTATTGGCGTTTGTCTAACTCACCCGGTGATGCTGCAACCAGCCTACTCACCTGTTTAAATGCTGTAACTTGCGCCCCGTGACGTATCCGGAGAACGAACAGGAGCGGCTAACCGAATTGTACCGCTATAACCTTCTGGACACCCTTCCGGAAGATGACCTGGATGACCTGACTTACCTGGCTACGCAAATTTGCGGGACCAAGGTGTCACTTATCAGCCTCATCGACCAGGATCGGCAATGGTTAAAATCGCAGGTTGGCTGGGACCTGGGCACTAATGAGACCAGCCGCGACGTGGCGTTCTGCTCGAATACTATTCTCGAGCCCCGGCAGCCACTGATCGTACGGGATGCCCGCTCGGACGTACGATTTCGCGATAACCCGCTGGTGACCGACGATCCCAATATCGTCTTCTACGCCGGCGTACCGCTCGTTACGGAACGTGGCTATGCACTCGGAAGCTTGTGCGTAATCGACCACGAACCGCGGGACCTGAATGAGGAGCAGCTGAAATCCCTCAACAAGCTAGCCCACCAGGTGGTGCGGCTTTTCGAGCTTCGCCGGGAAGTTAATCGTAGCGAGAAGCTGCTTCGGGAACGGCAGTCCGCCTATAAACTTCTGAGTGACTTCAGCCACGTCATCGCCCATGACCTGAAGGCGCCGATCCGTAACATCAGCCAGGTCAGTGAACTGCTGCGGGAGGACTACCGGCACCTCCTGCCTAAAGACGGGATGGTATTGGTCGATATGATCGAGCAGCGGGCTAAAGATGCCGGGCATATGATCGAGGGTGTACTGGCCTACAGCAAAGCGGCGAACGCCCTGAAGGTCTCCTTCGAAACCGTCACCATACAGGACATCATCGACCAGGCTGTCCGGCAAACCGAGCTGCCAACCCCCTGTCAGGTTACTTACCTGGGTACTGTCGAGGCCATTCATTCTTCGTCCATTGCGTTGTTACAGATCTTTCAAAATCTGATTGGAAATGCGGTCCGCTTCAGCGATAAACAGGACTGCTGCGTGGAAATTACCGGCGAGCGGGATCCCCGGGCGGGTTACATCTTCCACATACGGGATAACGGGCGGGGTATACCGGCCCAACACGTAGATGCCGTCTTCCGGCTGTTTCATTCCGCCGTCGAGGTGGGCGACGCCGCACGGGGGCACGGGGTTGGGCTGAGTATTGTCAAGCGCCTGGTAGAAGCCCTCGGTGGAACGATTTCGGTATCCTCCGAAGTGGGTATCGGATCTACTTTCACGTTTACTATTCCGAAGGCCTAAGCGTAAAGGACAAACATCCTTCCCCGGTGTGCGTAGGAATTAATATGCGCATCCTTTACCTGCTTCTTATCCTACCGGCCATCCTATCCGCCCAGATCGGAACGGGCGATACCCTGCCTACCAAGGATTCCATAGTGACGGGCTCGATGGCCCCTTCGCCCGACACGCTGGCCCTGGGTGGCTACAACGAGGCCTTTTACCAGTTGGCGCGGCTCAATACCGGTTTACCCGACCGCCCGACGAGTATTAATCTACGTACCCCACAGGCGGCACTTGAGCATTTCATTTTGTCCTGCCGGGAGGGGGACTTCGGGGCGGCAGCTTATACCCTCAACCTGAACCTGTTGCCAGCGGGCGTACAGCCGGATCAGGCAGCTGTACTGGCTGAAAAGCTGTACTACGTCCTCACCCAGCGTGTTTCGCTCGCCTGGGACGATCTGCCCGACCGGGCCGATGCCCAGGTCAACGTGGCTGGAGCCGGGAAACAGGCCGTTGCCGGACAGCCGCGGCGCCTCCTTCCTTTCGGTCGGCTCAGCCTCGGCGACCGGGACGTTCCCCTCAATTTGCAGCGCGTGCGGGTGGGGGAGCGGGCCCCCATCTGGGTCGTGGCGGCCCCGACGGTTGAGAACATCGAGGCACTGTACGCCAATTTCGGCCCGACCTGGCTGGATCGTAACGTCCCGGAGTGGGCGGACCAGGTCGTTCTGGGAATTTCACTCTGGAAGGTACTCGCGGTGGTGCTGCTGGGTTTTTTGTGTTACCTGCTATTTATCCTGATCAAAACCATCACCCATCGGCTGCTCAACCGCAGCGACAGCGAGTGGCTGACCGATCTGAGCGAGCACGTGGCCACGCCGACCGCGCTGGCGTTGTCCATCTTCGTCTTTTACCTCTGCATGAATAACCTGTTGAGCATTGCGGGAGGCTGGTCACCCTACCTATATGCCATGCTGTTAGTGGTGGTGGTCGGTACCGTGACCTGGCTGGTGATGCGCGTTATTGACTACGTCATGGAACGCCTCACGGAAACTCAGGTGGAGGACGTCAGCGACGAAGACAATATGGAAAGCCGGCGTACCCTGACAACCATCAGCGTAGCGCGTCGGGTGATCACCTTCGTGGTTATCGTTGTCGGCATCGGGGTTATCACGAGTCAGTTTCCCGCCATGCAGAATCTGGGGGTCAGTCTGCTCGCCTCCGCTGGCTTGGCGACCATCATTCTGGGGATTGCGGCCCAACCAACCCTGGGGAACATTATGGCGGGTTTGCAGATCGCCATCACTAAGCCCGCCCGCATTGGCGACAGCGTGATTTTCGAGGAGGAATACGGGACCATTGAGGAGATCCGCTTTACTTACCTGGTCATCAAAACCTGGGATGCCCGCCGGCTGATCATTCCCCTGAAATATTTTATCACCAATCCTTTCCAAAACTGGAGCATGAACGACCCGCACATGCTCAAGCCAATTATCCTCCACGCCGACTTCCGGACGGATGTAGACCGAGTGCGAGACAAGTTCAAGGAGCTGCTGAAGGGGCATGAGCTCTACGATGGGGAAAGCGAGCCTACCGTACAAGTGGTTGACAGCGATAACGTGGCCATGGAAATTCGCTGTTTGGTATCGGCCCGCGATTCCAGTAGTGCCTGGCAGTTACACTGCGATTTACGGGAGGCGATGATCCGATATTTGGCGAATACAGCCGATGGCAGGGCGTTGCCCCGGGAGCGGGAGGAAAAGGTAACGGAATAGCAACTGTCTGAGTGGCGATGCGAAATTCGGACTGTTTTTCAGTGACTTATACGGGTGCGTGATGAAAATTAAGTGTCGGAATGCTTGTTATTCGCCGGGGATAAACTTACCTTTGCGTCCGCTTTCGTAATCGCGTCTCCACCGGGGCGGTGATGCGGGTGCGATAAATCAGTTAAAATCAAGTATTTCCAGTGAATACATTATCCTACAAGACGCAGTCGGCCAATGCCTCCACCGTGGAGCGCAAGTGGCACGTGATTGACGCCGAAGGCGAGATCGTCGGTCGGGTGGCCACGAAGATCGCCCACGTATTACGGGGCAAGCACAAGCCCGACTTCACTCCCCACTTCGACAACGGCGACCACGTCGTGGTAATCAACGCCGACAAGGTCCGTTTTACCGGTCAGAAGTTTAATAAAAAGGTCTACCTCCGCCACACCGGCTACCCCGGTGGACAGCGTCAGGCAACCCCCCGCCAAATCATGGCCCGCAAGCCGGAGATCATCCTGGAGCACGCCATCCGCGGCATGATGCCCAAGACTAAGCTCGGCCGCGCCCAGTACAAAAAACTGCACGTGTACAACGGCCCGGAACACCCCCACACCGCACAGCAACCCCAGGAACTGAAGTAGAAGTATAATGGAACAAATTAATGCAATAGGCCGCCGGAAGGCCGCCGTCGCCCGCGTCTACCTCATGCAGGGGAAGGGTAATATCATCGTTAACGGTAAGGACTACAAGAACTACTTCCCCCAGACGCACGTCCAGGGCAAGATCGTTCAGCCCTTCCGCGTCATCGAGGTCGACAACAGCATCTATGACCTGAAGGTCAACGTAGACGGAGGCGGCTACAAAGGTCAGGCCGAAGCTATTCGTATGGCCATCAGCCGCGCGCTGGTGAAGTTGAACGAAGACTTCCGCAGCCCGCTCAAGAGCAACAAGCTGCTTACCCGTGACGCCCGTGTCGTAGAACGGAAGAAGTACGGTAAGCCCAAGGCCCGTAAGAGCTTCCAGTTCAGCAAGCGCTAATTAGTACGGTAGTTTCGTAGTACGCGCTTCCTTCATCAGTAATTCAAAAATCCCCGGCAGGCTCGTCCCGCCGGACACCAATAAAAAACAATGGCTAAGCCAACCCATCAGCAGCTCCTGGAGGCCGGCGTTCACTTCGGCCACTTGCGCCGCAAGTGGAACCCCAAGATGTCGCCCTACATCTTCACCGAGAAGAACGGCATCCACCTTATCGATCTGAACCGCACCCTGGAAAACATCGACCGCGCCGGAAACGCGATGCGTCAGATCGCCCGCGCCGGTAAGAAGATCCTCTTCGTCGCTACGAAGAAGCAGGCCCGTGATATCGTCACCGCCGCCGCCAAGGAAGTCAATATGCCCTACGTTACCGACCGGTGGCAGGGTGGCATGCTGACCAACTTCAACACCATTCGTCGCTCCATCCGGAAGATGCAGAACATCGAGC
This sequence comes from Lewinella sp., assembly GCA_049650785.1. Taxonomy (GTDB): domain Bacteria; phylum Bacteroidota; class Bacteroidia; order Chitinophagales; family Saprospiraceae; genus Neolewinella. The sequence goes on from JBASAV010000383.1 coordinate 16,482, forward strand.
GGATGCTCAATGACGGTACCCTGGACAGCGTGACCAAAAAGGAGCGTTTGACCCTTACCCGGGAGCACGACAAAATGAATAAGGTACTGGGCGGTATTGCTGATATGCAGCGTATCCCCAACGCCATCTTCGTTGTCGACATCGTACACGAACACCTGGCCATCGCCGAAGCCAAGAAACTCGGAATGCGCACCTTCGGTATCGTGGATACGAACGCCGATCCCACCAGTGTCGATTACGCCATCCCCGGCAACGACGACGCCAGCAAAGCCGTAGGCGTTATCATCACCTACCTGATCGAGTGCATCAAGGAAGGCCTTTCCGAGCGTAACGAGGAAAAGGACGCCAAGGAGAGCGCCGGTGAGGAGACGGAAGCCGCCACGGCGGAATAAGTAGTACGGCAGTACGGTAGGCTTTAGTACGGTAGTCTACCGTACTATACAGCTGGCGAAGCCAGCGACTACCGTACGGCCGTACTATTAAAATTTAACGGAAAAGATAAAAAGTAACAAAATGGCGATCAGCGCTAAAGACGTAAAGAAACTACGGGACATGACCGGTTCCGGTATGATGGATTGTAAGAAAGCCCTGGCGGAAGCCGATGGCGATTACGACAAGGCCATTGAAATCCTGCGGAAGCGCGGGGAGAAAGTCGCCGCCAAGCGGGGTGACCGCGAGGCCAACGAGGGCGTAGTAATCGCTCAGGTCTCGGACAGCAATGATTACGGTATCATCGTACGCCTCAGTAGCGAAACTGACTTCGTGGCTAAGAACGATGACTTTGTCGCTTTTGCACAGAAGATTGCAGACATTGCCCTCGCCAAGCGTCCCGCTGATGTGGATGCCCTCCGTAGCCTGAAAATGGAAGGTGACCTGACCATCGGTGATAAGGTAACCGAGATGGTGGGTAAGATCAACGAGAAGATCAATGTCACTGCTTACGAGCAACTAGAGGCCCCTCTGGTGGCCCCCTACATCCACAGCGGATACCGCGCGGGTGTACTGGTAGCCCTGAACAAGAATGACGAGCCGGCCTTCGATGCCGGTCGTGACGTCGCTATGCAAGTAGCCGCCATGAAGCCCGTCGCCGTAAATAAAAACGGTATCGACGAAGCCACCATCAATCAGGAACTGGACATCGCCAAGGACCTTGCCCGCCAGGAAGGTAAGCCGGAAGCTATGCTGGAGAAGATCGCTCAGGGTCGCCTGAATAAGTTCTTCAAGGAAAACACCCTGGAAAACCAGGCTTTCGTGAAGAGTGACAAGCAATCCGTAGCCCAATACCTCGACAGCGTGGAAAAAGGACTCAAAGTGACCGATTTCAAGCACGTAGCGCTCGGATAAGGTGATTTTAAAGTAAACTTTTAAGGGGTCGACTTCCGTTAGGGAAGTCGACCCTTTTTTATCTTGATGTTGTTGTGTGATCGATAAATACAGTTTTAGATGACAGCCACTCTGAAATCCTTTCAAACCAATATAAACTGCGGTAGCTGCGTACGTAGCATTTCGCACTTCCTCGACGAGCTGGAAGGCGTAACCATCTGGCGGGTTGATGTAGAGGATGATCGCAAGGTGCTTACCGTAGAAGGTACCGCCTCCGACGCCGAAATCATGCAAGTGGTAGAAGAAGCCGGATACGATATCCAGCCACTGTAGCCACTTTTTGCTTCTACCCAGTC
>JBASAV010000384.1:0-11482 GCA_049650785.1 Lewinella sp.
CTCAGGGTGTAGTCCCTTTCCGGTACCGGGTCACCATTAGAGAAGTAAGCTTCGAAACTACCCGGCGCCAGGGTCAGCGTATCGACCAGCTGTCCCGCCGGGTTCACCGCCACTGTTTTCTCCCGGATATTCGACAGGGGCGATCCCTGGCCGGCGAGCATACCGGTCCCGAGCAGGCATAGTACCAGCCACAGCGTTTTTGGGATCACAGATTACTAACGTAATGATTAGTAGGGTAGTCTGTGAGTAGAATGCTGCGCATTCTGTTAGTGCGGTAAGTAGCCGACTTCGTCGGCTGTTAGTACCGCACTAACCGGCAGCGAAGCTGCCGACTAAAGAACTAAAAGACTAAAGAACTCCCTTAGTGCTAGGCAAACGCATATTATCCACGTCCCGCCGCTTGGCCATCTTGATGCTCTTCGCCAGGGCCTTGAAGGTCGCTTCGATCTTGTGATGCTCGTTGTCGCCTTCCACCTTGATGTTGAGGTTGCAGCGGGCACCGTCGGTGAAGGACTTGAAGAAGTGGTAGAACATCTCGGTGGGCATATCACCGATCATCTCGCGCTTGTACTCGCATTCCCAGACGAGCCAGGGGCGTCCGCCGAAGTCGATGCCGACGCTGGCCAGGGCGTCGTCCATGGGAAGGTAGAAGCCATAGCGTTCGATGCCGAGTTTGTCGCCGAGCGCTTTGGCGAAGGCCTCGCCCAGGGCGATGGCGGTATCCTCGATCGTGTGGTGCTCGTCGATGTCCAGGTCACCCTGTACGTTGACCCTCAGGTCGCAGCCGGAATGGCGACCCAGTTGATCGAGCATGTGGTCGAAGAAGCCCAGTCCGGTATCGATGTCGGTTTTTCCGGTACCGTCGAGATCTAGCTCGATGCGGATATCGGTTTCCTTGGTGGTGCGCTGTACCCGTGCCGTCCGGCTCTGGAGGCGGAGATAACGGTAGATGTCTTCCCAGTCAGTTGTCCGCTTGACTATGGTGTCGTCCAGGTCTTTGAGTTGTTGCTTGCTTAGTTCTTCATTACCCAGCTCCGGATCGTTGGCCAACCAGAAGCCCCGGGCGCCCATATTCCTGGCGAGCTGCATGTCCGTCAGCCGGTCCCCGACCACGAAGCTGTTCTTGATGTCGTAGGCCTCGTCGTTCATGTACTTCTCTACCAGCCCGGTATTGGGCTTGCGGGAGGGGGCATTATCCTTGGCGTAGGTACGGTCGATCAGCTGTTCCTCGAAGATGATGCCCTCGGCTTCCAGGGCACGGACAACCAGGTTCTGTGCCGGCCAGAAGGTATCCTCGGGGAATTCTTCCGTACCCAGCCCGTCCTGGTTGGTGATCATCACCAGTTTATAATCCAGCTCGCGCACGATGCGGCCCAGCCACCGGAAAATGCCGGGGTAGAAGTCAATTTTAGAGATGTCGTCTACCTGGTAGTTCTCGGGCTCCAGGATGAGGGTGCCGTCTCGGTCTAGTAGGAGTAGTTTTTGGGGCATGTTGTTTTTTGGTTCACCACAGAGGGCGCTGAGGGTTTCACAGAGGAATCGCAGAGGTTGCGTTTCATTCTGTCATTCCTCTGTGAAGCCCTCTCTTACCTCTGTGGTGTATTTAAGGCGCGCAGCGCCAAGATTAAAGCATCGTTCTCCGCCGGCAATCCAGCCGTAATCCGCAGACAATTCTCCGCATTAGGCTGGTAACTCTGGTTGCGCACCACGATACCTTGGTCCAGCAGGTAATGGTACACCTTGTCGGAATCCGTGAAGCGCACCAGCAGGAAGTTGGTCACCGAGGGGAAGATGTACTCTACGACCGGCATCTCGCGCAGGGCACTTTCCAGCCGCTTCCGCTCACTGATCAGCAGAGCCACGCGCTCGTGCATCTGCTCGGGCGCGGCGAGTGCTTCGACGGCGACCGCTTTAGTGAGCACGTTGATGTTATAGGGCATCTTGATGGTACGCAGCAGGTTGATGATGAACTCGCTGGCGTAAGCGGCACCGAGGCGGGCGCCGGCCATACCCCAACCCTTGGAGAGCGTCTGGGTGATGATCAGATTGGGGAATTCATCCAGCCGGGGCACGAAGCTCTCCTCGGGGATGAAGTCGATGTAGGCCTCGTCCAGCACCACGATGCCCGGGAAGCTGCGGATCAGGTCCTCCACCACCGCTGCGTCCATCAGGTTGCCGCTGGGGTTATTAGGGCTGCAGAGCCAGAGAATCTTGGAGGCGTCGTCCCAGCTGGCCTTCAGCTCCTCAACGGGAATACCGAAGGCAGTGTCCAGGGTCACTGCCCGAAATTCCGCATCGTTAATGCCCGCCGCCACCTTGTACATACCGAAGGTGGGCGGTAGAGCGTGCACGGCATCGACACCGGGGCGGCAGAATACGCGGGTCACCTGGTCGACGATCTCGTCCGATCCATTTCCGATGAAGATCTTATCGGCCTCCACGTTCCGCAGCTTGGCCAGCAGTAGTCTGATATCGGTCGACAGCGGCTCCGGGTAGCGGTTCATACCATTGTCAAAGGGGCTCTCGTTCGCGTCCAGCAGCACATCGGCCCGTCCTTTGAATTCCGAGCGGGCACTGGAATAGGGCGTTACCCGGAGGATGTTCGGGCGTACGAGCTGGCGGATTTCCTCCGCGGTCCAGTTGATATAATCGGTGGTGGTCATATTCGGCGGTTGTAATCTGTTGGTTAGGCGTCCAGGGGAAGCACCTGCAGGGGCACGTACATTTCCTCCTGAGCGTCCGGATCGTCGGGGCGGTAGTCGGGGGCCATTCGCTCAAAGTGGGGTCGGCTGTTATCCACGTCGTAGCCGGAGGTCGGCAGCCACTGCCCGAATAGGTAATTGACGGTATGGCCGATTTCTCCGGGCAGGCCCCGGTGTAGGCAACGCACGTAGAGTCCGCCAACCAGTTCGAGCGATTCGAGACCGTCGGGAACCGGGGTGCCCTCCTCAACGGCCACCGCCGCCCACTCGCGGTATTCCGTGTCCGGCGTCAGCCGGGACAGCGACAGGTCAGCCGGGTAAACACGCAGCGAGTAGCGCCAGTCATCGGCCCGCCGGTCGATCTCCTGAATGCGGGGCCCGAAGCTGCGCCATAGGGCAGGCGTACCGGCCCCGGCTAGGCTCGTCGTTTCGGAAAGCCCGATCAGGGTAGTGGGGGTGAGGGATAGGATAGTTACGTCCGGGTTCATCTTTAATTCATTCAGGGGACATCACAAATCTTTCAATCGCAAACTGACCGCGTTGCGGTGAGCGTGCAATTGTTCGGCTTCGGCCATGAGCTCTACCGTGGGGCCGATGTTGCGGAGTCCTTCGGGCGTCAGTTCCTGAAAGGTGATCTTCTTTACGAAACTGTCCAGGCTGACTCCGCTATACTGCCGCGCGTAGCCGTAGGTCGGCAGGGTGTGGTTAGTCCCGCTGGCGTAGTCGCCCACGCTCTCGGGAGTATAGTACCCCAGGAAGATCGAACCGGCGTTGCTGATCTTACCGGCAAAGTCTCGGGCTTTGTCCATACTCAGGATCAGGTGCTCGGGCGCGTAGGCGTCCACGAAGTCGGCGGCATCGTCCCACTTGGGGAAAACCACGGTAAAGCTGTTCTCGATACTCTCCGAAGCCAGGACTTCCCGCGGCAGTTCCGCCAACTGTCGCAGCAGTTCCGCCTTCACGGCTTCCGCTTTCTCCAGCGTGTCGGTCACCAGCACTACCTGGCTGTCGTGGCCGTGCTCCGCCTGACTGAGCAGGTCGGCGGCCACGTGGCTATCCGTTGCTCCGGCGTCCGCGCAAACCAGTACTTCGCTTGGCCCGGCCGGCATATCGATGGCTGCGCCATCCATGGAGGCCAACTGTTTGGCTACGGTTACGTACGCGTTTCCCGGACCGAATATCTTATACACCTTCGGTACCGTTTCCGTTCCGTAGGTCATGGCGGCAACGGCCTGCGCCCCTCCGATACGGAAGATCTTCGTCACGCCGCAGAGATTGGCCGTGTAAAGGATAGCCGGGTGAATATTTCCTTGCTTATCGGGTGGAGAGCACAGGACGATCTCCTTACAGCCCGCAATGGCGGCGGGTACCGCCAACATCAATACCGTGCTAAAGAGCGGGGCGGTTCCGCCGGGGATGTAAAGCCCGACCCGATCAATGGCCCGGCTCTCGCGCCAGCACCGTACGCCCGGCATGGTCTCGATCTCCTCGATCGCCACCTGCTGTGCGCGGTGAAAGGTTTCTATGTTTTGCTTGGCTGTTTGGATGGCTTCCCGCAATTCGGCGGGTACACGATCTACCGCCGCGGCGATCATTTGCGGGGTGACCGCTAGATCCTCCAGTTCCACTCCATCGAAGCGGGCCGTGTAATCGCGCAGGGCGGCATCTCCCTCGGCGCGGACGGTATCCATTACCGAGCGGACGGTCTGCTCCAGATTCGTCAGGTCATTGGCCGGACGCTGACAGAGCGTAGGCCAGCATTCGCGATCGGGGTTTTGGTGTACGCGCATCAGAGAATCATTTTGGCGATGGGAACGATCAGGATACCCTCGGCCCCGGCGTCCCGTAGCCGGTCGATGATGTCCCAGAACCGGTCTTCGCTGATTACGGTATGGACGCTCGACCAGCCCTCTTCGGCCAGTGGGAGTACCGTGGGGGAGCGCATGCCCGGCAGCATTTCGGTCACCTTCTCGATGCTCTTATTCGGTACGTTCATCAGCAGGTATTTCTGGTTGCGGGCTGCCAGCACGGATTTGATCCGAAACACAAGCTTGTCCAGAATCTCCCGCCGACCAGCATCGATGCGGGGGCTGGCCGCGATAACGGCTTCGGACTGCAGAATGATATCCTGCTCCTCCAGGCCGTTCTTAAAGAGCGTACTCCCCGTCGAAACCAGGTCGCAGATCGCGTCCGCCAGTCCGATATTGGGGGCAATCTCTACCGAGCCGCTGATCTCGTGGATCTCGGCGTCGATTTTATTTTTAGCTAGGAAGTCCCGCAGACTGTTGGGGTAGCTGGTCGCAATACGCTTGCCGCTCAGGTACGCCGGTCCGGGGTAGTCGGTACCGCGGGGCGTGGCGAGACTCAGCCGGCATTTGCTGAAGCCCAACTTCAGTACTACCTCGGCGTCCTTCCGCTTCTCGATCAGGGTATTCTCTCCAATGATCCCGATATCCGCCACGCCATCCTGGATATACTGGGGAATGTCACTGTTGCGGAGGTAAAGCACCTCGGCGTTGAAGTTGCGGGCGGGGGCCTTGAGTTGATCGCGTCCGTTGTCGATCTTGATTCCGCACTCCTTCAGCAGCTGGATGGATTCATCGAGCAGGCGACCGGATTTCTGAACGGCGATTCGTAAGGGGGGTGTAGACATTTCGGTAAAGGGTAAAATGCAAAGAGGCCCGCCGGATGTTCCGACGGACCTCTGAGCAATACGTTTGTGGAGGAGAAAGTTTATCGCACCAAACTATCGCTCGCCGACGGGGCAAGGTGTAATCGGGTGATGATGGTGTACTCCAAGAATCATGTGGTGTGGGGCGGAATCGAACCGCCGACACATGGATTTTCAGTCCATTGCTCTACCAACTGAGCTACCGCACCTTTTTAGCCATTTCCCGGGCGTTCCCGGCTTAAGCGGATGCAAATGTAGGCATAAGCAGATAAACCTTGCAAGCCGGCGGCGGAAAAACTTCCTCGATATAGATTAAACCCGGGCGGCCGACGCCACCGAAACCCCCGCCGCCCGGCAGGCCTGCTCCAGGTGACGCCAGTCGTGGTACGTCAGTAACCGCAGGGTATCCCCCAGCCGCAACCGCAGGATCCAGACCAGGGGAGAGCGGATCTTCACGCGGTTCAAATTCACGTTTCGCGCCCGGTCGATAAATCCCCGCAGTTGGCGTTCATCCGCTAAAAAGCGGTCCAGGATCGAGCGGTCCAGCACGGCCCCCGCCGGATTCATCTTCTTGAGGGTCGGTACCGCCTTCGTGCCGGGTACCGGTTTCATACTGGCCGCCATTTTATTTCCGATCCAACCGCTGGTAAAGGTGGCTACGGCGGGTCTGCTGCCGGCATTGTCCAACGCGGCGAAGATGCGCTCGTGGTAGGGCGCGTTCAGGCGATTAAGGTGTTCCAGGCATTCCAGGGCGTTCCAGCTGCCGGGGGCGGGTCGCTTCCGCAACTGGTCCGTAGGCAGTTGGGCCAATTTGCGGGCTAAGAGCAGGTTTTCTTCGATCCGCGATTGGAGACGGTCAAGTAGTTCGGTGGTGGATCTTGCTTTCATGCTTTCAAAATTAGGGGAGCGGCCCCGCCCCAGTCTTGATCCAACGCAAGATTTACCCGGCATCCTTATTTATTCGCGACAGGGTTTCCGGCGTCATCCGCAGGTAATTCGCGATGTACTTGGCCGGCACTTCCTGGAATAGCCGGGGACTGCGGGCCAGTACCCGCCGGTAGCGGTCTTCGGGCGAAGGCGTCAGCAGGTCGATCTCCCGCTCCAGCAAGCCCTGGATCAGCCACTCCATCGATTGCTCCCAGACTAGCCGCCGTTCCGGGTCTGCGTGCATAAACGCGCGGTAGTCCGTGTAGCCGGCGATCCGCAACTCGCTCCGCCGCAGGGCTTTGATGCCGAAGGTGGAGGCTTCCCCGCCGATGTGCGTATCGATGGCCGCCACGATATCCCCCGCGTAGCCGAAACGCATGCACTGTTCCTCACCGTCGATGTTGGCGGTAGCCACCAGCGTGCCACTTGTCACATAGTAAAGGTCCCGATCGCGGTGCCCGGGCAGCATCAGGTACTCGCCGCGCTTCAGCGTGCGGCTCCGGGTCCATATTCCCGCGGCGTCGAGCAGCTCGTATATCGATGTCAGGCCCGCCACGTCTACCTGCTTTCCGGACGGACACCCGCCTTATACTTATCACCGAAGCCGGAATTATTGGGTTCGTACGCACCGGTGAGGTCCGCTCCGACGCCACTATCGGGTATGTCCTGCTCGCGGCCCAGCGCCCAGTAAATACCGTTCAGCGCCAGCTTCCGCATACTCTCCTCGTGAAAGTCGTAGGGGTGGCCGAGGGTGGTAAAGAAGACCCGCGCCGCCTCCCCGCTCGTGCCGGTGTAGGTCTTGGTCCAGGCCACGGGGTTATCCAGCGGGAACTCTTCTAGCTTTCCGGCTTCTTCGTGGTTGGAGCGCAGGCTGTGACCCATGAGCAGGGGCTCACTGTCGCCGGCCAGTTCCCAGTCTCCCCCATCCACGTGGTAGAGCCAGGAGTAGGCTTCGAAGGGTTCCACCCCGTTCAGGATCGGGTGGTCTGCCCGTCCGTCAGCAAGGCTCACCTCCGTCAGCCGTCCGTGGCCATCCTCGAAGTGGCCGTGGTGAGTGATCCACTGTTGCCCGAAGACCTCCGTCGGCCATTCGTTGTTCAGGTGCATCAGGGCGCTATCGCTCTCCTCGGTGTAGTTAAAGGCGTGGGTCGCCGTCCGAAAACCAACCATCGGTCGGCCGCTCTCGGCGTAGTCGGTGATTTTCGCGGCCATCTCCGCCGGTAACTGGCGAAAGCGGGTGAATACCACCATCAGGTCCGCATCCGCCAGTTCGTCCAGCTGGCTGATGTGGTAGACGTTGTTGGGATCGATGACGCCGGTGCTGTCCAGGCTATAACCGACGATCGTTTCGGCCCCGAGTTCCCGCTCCAGGATGGCCGCCAGCATGGGCATGGATTCTTCCGAGCGGTATTCTTCGTCGCCCGTCACGAAGACGATCTTGGGCGCATCCGTAGCTGCCGATTCCACCGAAGCAGATTCTTTTTGCGCCGGAGCGCAGGAGAAAACCATTGCCAGAAACAGGAAAGCCGTCGGGTAGAACTTGGTCATAGTATGTCTTACTTTACTTCTTCCGGGAAGGGGTGCTCCTCCAATAATTCACCGGCCCGGTACATCTGGTTGCGCCCGGCGGTGGCCGCCCGTACCTGGTCCACTTCTTCCGGTTTGACCATGGAGGCTTCGTTGCCGAAGGCGTTGCGGACGTAGGTCAGCACCGCCGCCATTTCCTCGTTGCTGAGCAACCCACCGTAAGCCGTCATGGGAACCTGCCCGTTGTAGGGCTTCCCGTTTACCTCTAACGGTCCGTACAGGCCGTGCATCACCAGTTTGATCAGGCGGTCCTTATCGCCGGTCACCCAGGGAGAGCCGGCCAGGGGTGGGTAGCCGGTGGCGTCGAGTCCGCGGCCGTCCTGCTGGTGGCAGGTTTCGCAGTAGGATTCCCGCGCAAAGATCTCTTCGCCCATTGCGTAAGCCTTTGCCAAGGGGCCTTCCGGTTCGGCCCACACCGCGGCGGCCGGGGGCACGTAGGCCTGCCCCTTCATCTGGGCGCGGGCGTTGAGCAGTACGTCCCGGTCGAAGTCGGTCATTTCCCACTGCTCCGCGGTGGCCAGGACCACATCGCCGGCTTCCGGGGACAACCAGCTGGCTGCTACCACGGCTTCCATGCGTACCCGCGGGTGCTGGTCGTTGGCGAAGGTGGCCAATCGCGCTGCTGCGTCCTCCAATTGGTAGCCCAGGTAACGAACTACCCGTGCGGCAGCGGCCCGCAGACGGAAATCTTCCGCCTGGCTCGCTGCATCCAGTATGGACCGGTCGATCCGGTTGGCACCCCAGGTAACGAATAAGGCTTCCCGTAAATGTTGCTCGTACTGATCGCCCTGCGCGTCCTGGTCGGCTATCCACCCGCGCACCGCCGCCATAACTTCCTCCGTATCGCGGTTGCGGAGTACGCGCCGGCTGCGGTAGCGGGTCCGGTACTCGGGGAGCTTGAGGTTGTCTAGTAGTTGCTCGATCGTCGCGTCGGCTACCGGTACCGCTTTGACCAACGGCCGTTCGGGGTAGGTGATGCGGTAGATGCGGCCGTGGACGTGGTCGCGCAAGGGATCGCGGGCGTTGTGCTGCATGTGGCCGACGAGGACGTTGTGCCAGTCCACCAGGTAGAGGCTCCCGTCCGGAGCGAACTCCATATCGACGGGGCGGAAGTTCGGGTCGGTACTGGTCACTAGGTCCTGCCGCCAGCGGGTGCCGAAGCCCGTTCCTTTGTCGAACAGCCGGTGCTGTTTAGTGCCCAGGAAGCCGATGGTGTTGTTGATGAGCAGGTCGCCCTGCATCTCGTCGGGGAAGTGGCGGCTGCTGATGATCTCCAGGCCGGAGGTGGGCCGTACGCGGTGCTTCTCCTCGATGAGATCTTCGGCCATCGGGGCCTGGACGCCGTAGACCGGTTGGATGGTGGAGGGCAGCATCCACCTGACCTGGGTGCCGCTGGTGTGAGCGAATATGGGCTGCCCCCAGGCATCGAAGATGATGCCCCAGGGGTTCGGGATCGGAATCTGGGCGGTGCGTTCCAGATGTCCCCGGGCAGGGTTGAAGCGGTAAAATCCGCCGTTCGTACCGCGTACCGGACCGTAGGGCGTTTCGACGTTGGTGTGCAGGAAGATGCCCTCGCCCATGTAGATCCCGCCGGCTGGATCGGCCTCGTAGGCACTGATGTTGTGGTGGGTATCGTGATCGTCGAAGCCACTCATCACGATCTCCCGCCGGTCCGCCCGGTCGTCGCCGTCGGTATCTTTGAGAAACATCAGGTTGGTGCCCTGGGAAACGTAGACGCCGCCGTTGGCGAACTCGAAACCGACGGGGAGGTGGAGGCTATCGGCCCAAACCTTTAGTTCGTCCGCCTTGCCGTCACCGTCCGTATCCTCCAAGATGACGAGCTTGTCGTTGGGTAGCTCGTCGCCGGGCTTATAGTGGGGGTAGCTGGGCATCAGGCTGACCCAGAGTCGGCCGCGGTCGTCCCAGTTCATCTGGCAGGGGTTGGCCAGTTCGGGGAACTCCCGCTCGGAGGCGAACAGCTCGATCTCGAAGCCGGGGGCGGTGGTGAAGGTGGCCAGCGCGTCTTCCCCGTACAGGTATTCCACGGAATCGGCCGGCTCTACGGCGTAGTTGGTCTCGACGGAGGGTAGGGGGCGGGTACGCCGGTCGGCCGCGGCTAGGTCGTGGTTTTCGTCATTCAGATAGGCCAGGATGGCGGAGTCGCGGTTGGCGGTGAGCTGCCGCACCTTTTCCTTTTCGTAGGGGTAGTTGTCAGGGCCGTAGGGGTTGTAGCGGCGTCCGTAAGCGTGGACGCCGTTGGGCATTTTGAAGTCCAGGAGCCAGAAGCGGTTTTTATCGTTGATGTGGGCGCGTAGCTCAGGGTTGTCGGTTGTCGGGTGTGTCCCGAAGAGCCGTTCGGTTAGGTGACCGGCCAGCCGTTGGTAGCCTCCGTCCGTGAGGGTGATGCCGTCGGAGGTCAGGCGCTCTTCGGCGTCCAGCCAATCCAAGGAGGGGCCATACAGGTCCACGAAGGGCACGCCGTTATCTTCCGCAATGTCGGCCATGATATCCGTGTAGCGCGCGATCCGTTCGTTCGCTTCCTGGCCGTCGGGCAGCCCCAGTGCCGCGGAATCCTCGAAGGCCAGCGGCGAGACCAGCACCAGACGGGGCGGACTGGTTTCGTTGTACAATTGCTGCTGGGAATGCCGCAGAAAGCTGTCCAGTTCCAGGGCGAAGTTGGTTTCCCCCTCCCGGCCGGCAAAGCTCTCGTTGAGGCCGAAGAAGGCAATGACTACGTCGGCGTTCAGGGTGTCGAGCCACTCGTCTTCGGTGGGGAAGAAGCCCTGGCTGCCGGTTGGTCGACTGACGTCCGGATTATACGCTTCCGCCCCGGGAAAGGCCCAGGGGGATTGGCGACTGGCATGGGGACGGAATCCCGGGGTATTGCCCGGGTCGCACATGTTGCGGACGGTCAGGTGCGCGTCCGGGTGCTGCTGGTACAACGCCGCTTCGAAGTGACCGAAGTAGGCCATCCGGCTACAGAGGTTGTTACCGATCAGCACGATCCGGTCGCCCTCCTGGAGCGACAGCAGGCCCTGGGGGCGATCCTGGTCGCTACAGCCAAGGAAAAGCAGGCTGACGAATAAGATAAAACAGGTCTTTGGCACGATCGGTCTTTGTTCGACCGAATATACAAAGTGCGGAGGCTAGTCCTCCGCCCCCAGCCGTAGCAGCTGGATGCGGCTGACCATCATATCGATGGCGAGTTGCAGGGTTTTGATGAGGTCGCTATCCTCGCGGTAATCGGCTTCGGCGAGATTATGCACGCGGCGGCCGCGGCTCATCTTATTATAATTTTCCCATTCGCCGTCGCCATTCGGGTTGATGGCTACCGCCACGCCACCGCCATTTTCTACCACCTGGAAGGCCGACAGATCACTGTTGCCATCGCCGACGTAAATCACCTGGGCCATAGGTACGTAGTTGTTCATGGGGTCGTGGTCGACGTAGGTGTTCTCAAGTTCGCTGGCGTCGTCCAGGTCCAGGCCCTCGACGAGTTGCTTGATGTAGTGGACCTTATCGACGTGGCTGATCACCCGGCGAGCGCTCAGGATGCGGCCGTCGTGGTCGAATTCCAGCTCTCCTCCGTAGACCC
>JBASAV010000385.1:0-4682 GCA_049650785.1 Lewinella sp.
GTTCCATATCCCGCTCATTGGCGCGGTTGACGGCCTGCTCCAGGGCGGCAACGAATTTGGGGTTCTTTTTATCCTTACCCGTCAGCTTACGCTGGGCCATGGCAATGGCCTGCTCGTAGTTGCCGGACTCGACGAGGGTATCGATCGATTTACATCCGGTGGCGCACAGTAAAAAGGCGCCCAGCAGTAAACACCATACCGAAAATTGCGGGGCTTTCATGTCGTCTAGTTTACATCAAAACTAAGGCGTAAGGTCTGGGATTGTGTAGTAACGCTCCGTTAAAGCCGCTTAAGATTTGTTAAGGAACACCTCGCCAAGCATGCAACGGGCACTGCCGCCACCGTATCGCTCTATCGTTGACAGGTCGGCGTGGATAATACGCATGCCCTCCGGTTCCACCAGGGCCAGCCGTTGCTCTTCGTCCAGGCTGTTAAAGGCGGCGGACGACATGATCCACACCGGACCGTCGGGGGTGGACGCCTCCAGGGCATTTCCGGCGAAACTATCGACCTGATCGAGGGAAAGCCCCACCATCCGCTTTCCTGACAGCGCCACGCTTTCCTGGACTTTGGCGCGCTCGGCCTCGTCCTGTATGGCATCCAGGCAGATCAGGACGTCTTTCGTGCCGATCGCCATCATCACGTTGGTATGGTAGATCACCTCCCCGCGCAGATCGTGACCGTGAAAGGTGATGGGTTGGTAATCCATCCGCTCGCACCAGCGGTGCAGCGCCTCCAGACTACAGCGCTGGCTGATACAGGCGTAAGCGATCCGGCCGTGGCGATCTAGCAGCACGGATCCGGTTGATTCGAGGTAAAGTTCCTCTGCTTCCCACGCGGAGAAGTCGATGACGTCATTGACGGTGAAGTTCGCTTGCAGGTAATCGATGATATCGGCCCGGCGTTCGAGGCGCCGCTGGGGCCAGAACGAGGGGTAGGTAACGACGGTGCCGTTGGTGTGGGTAGAAAACCAGTTGTTTGGGAAGACCGCATCCGGCTTGACCGGTTCCGGGCTGTCTTCAAATACGTGCGTGGTGATACCGATTCGCTGAAGCAGGGCCACGAAGGCGTCAAACTCATCCACCGCACGTCGACCGATTTCGCGAAAACTTTCATTGGAGACGGCTTCCTGAAAGGAATTGTCCGCGACGGTTTCGCTGGCCCGGGCAAAGTTCGCGGGTCGAATTAAAAGCAGGTGATTGGTGGTTTGCATGGCGGATGATTAGGGAGCGTGAAATTGCAACCTAATTCCGGCATTATGGAAATGCGGAGGCGTATTGGTTAAATTGTGGCCAGGTTGACGCTACAGCCGCACACTCACTATACCCCAACAAATGAAGTATCTACCCGTCCTGTTCTGTTTGACGCTGTTAGCCTGCCGCGGCGGTGAGCAAGTGGATTACGAAGCACAAAAAGCGGAGGTCTATACCAAGGCCGCTATCGCCGGCCCTCATCCGCTGGCTACCCGTACCGGCCTGGAGGTACTCCAACGAGGTGGGAATGCCATCGACGCGGCCGTAGCGATGCAATTCGCTATGGCCGTCGTGTTCCCCCGGGCGGGCAACATCGGTGGGGGCGGCTTCTTAGTATACCGGTCGGCGGATGGGGAGGCCCTTTCCCTGGACTACCGGGAAACCGCGCCGGCGGCCGCCAAACGGGATATGTACCTGGATACGGCCGGCAACGTAGCGGAGGGACTCAGTACCCGCGGACACCTGGCCGTTGGCGTTCCGGGTACGGTGGCGGGTATCGCGGCCATGCACGAACGGCTCGGTAGTCTTCCCTGGGCGGACCTGGTGCAGCCGGCTATCGATTTCGCCCGGGACGGCTACCGCCTCAGTGAGTCGGAGATCGACCGGCTCAAGCGTTACCACTCCGACTTCGTGGAGTTCAACGATCACACACCCTTTTCAGATAGCACGCTGGGCGTCGGCGCGCAGGTAAAACAGCCTGATCTGGCCGCTACCCTTCAACGTATTCAATCTTCTGGTACGGATGGCTTCTATGCGGGAGAAACCGCCGATCTCATCGTAGCCGAAATGGAAACTGGGGGCGGACTTATCACTCACCAGGACCTCGCCGCGTACGAACCCAAGTGGAAGGATCCCATCACCAAGGACTACCGGAATTTCCGCTTGATTTCGATGCCTCCCAGTAGTAGCGGTGGTGTCGCCCTGGCCCAAATGGCGGAAATGGTGGAGCCGTATCCGTTGAGCACTTACGGATTCCAGCGGGTAAAATCCGTTCAGGTGATCGCCGAGGCCATGCGGCGCGCCTACGCAGACCGGGCGGAATACCTCGGGGATTCGGAGTTTTACCCGGTGCCGGTGGACTCTCTGCTGAATGATGAATATCTCCTGAAACGCATGTCGGACTTACGTACAGATTCCGCTGGCACCAGTACCGATATTACCGCCGGACAGGTGGCGATGAAGGAAAACTTTGAAACCACGCACATCAGCATTGTTGATAGCCTGGGTAACGCGGTATCCATCACCACCACCCTCAATGGCAACTTTGGCAGCAAGGTGATGGTCGACGGCGGCGGCTTCTTTCTAAATAACGAAATGGACGACTTCAGCGCCAAGCCCGGCGTACCCAATATGTTTGGCCTGGTAGGAAAGGAGGCCAACGCTATCCAACCCGGAAAACGCATGCTGTCGAGCATGACGCCCACGATCGTGGAGAAAGACGGCAATCTGTTTATGGTCCTGGGTGCCCCGGGTGGATCGACCATTATCACGGCCGTGTTTCAAACCTTCCTTAACGTAGCCGTGTACGGCATGGAGTTGTCCGAAGCGGTGGCCGCACCCCGCTTCCACCATCAGTGGTTGCCGGATCAGATTCTCTATGAAACCGATGCACTGGGAGATGGTGTGCTGGATAGCCTCACCGACTTGGGCTACCAATTTCGGGAAGTCAACAGTATGGCGGTCATCAAGGCGATACAGGTGTTACCGGATGGTAGCCTACAGGCTGCGGCGGATCCCCGGAACCCGGATGACGACGTGGAAGGATATTAAAGATCAGCAACCCTCCCCGGAGGTTTTGTAGTTTTTGGCTCCGGATTGCAGTAACAACCGCTGACCGTAACCGGAAAATCCGAATTTTTCCTTTTGTGGCGCTGCTTCCTTGGTCGTTTTCTCCCCAATCCACTCGTAGGTTCCATCGGGCATCCGACGATAAAACGATTCGAAGTATTTGATGGAGTAGAGATCTATTTGATAAACGTGCTTGCCGAAGTTGACGGCATTTTTTTCTAGTTTACTTGAATAGTAGTGCGCGAAATCGTCGCTGGCGTAGTCTGCCAAACGCTGATTTTGAATTCGCTGTCCGTCTATCCATACACCGTACGTATCACTGTCCGACCACGCCTTCAGATCAGCGGGTAAAGGACTATTGGGTGTTATTGGTCGCATCTTTTTTCTCCATTCCTCCGGTACGGGTGGTGGCGGCAGGATGGTATCCTCCGATAGAATAGGTAACTCTTCGTCATTGACCTCCCGGCTCAGCGGAACTGGTTGGCTAGCTGACGGGAGCGGCGATGGACTGCTAGATTCTGCCGCCGCTTGGCCACCGAGAAAATAGACGATGGTCACCGAGAGTAAGCCCAGCAGCGTATAACGGGTCAGGCGGGTAGCCAGGGAAGGTGTGGTATTTGTCATCATCAGAAATCGTTTTTTGGTAAGGGTGTACCGGGCAGCACTGGCCAGGTACGGCACAGGGGAAGGAGCCCGAAGGGATTCAAATATTTCCTGCCGGTACGCATCAAGCGGGTGGCCCATACGCAATACGGCACTGTCGGCGAGCAGCTCATGGTTCGCCGCCACGCAGCGGGCGTATAGGTGCAAGAGCGGATTCCACCACCATACCGCACAAAGCAGAGCCATAAAAATCCGGTCGACCGAATGCAACTCCCGCGCATGTACCCGCTCATGGGCCAGAACGGCACCCGATAGAGGCACTTTATCGCTGTAGAAAACGTATCGCATAAAGGTGTGCGGAGCGGTCGCATAGGGCAAGACGACCTCTTCTACCCCACCCTCCCAAGAACGTTTGCCCTGTCCGAGGCGGGTATGGACACCTTTTAGAAAGACGGCTAATCGGCACAGACCGTAAACGAGCCCGATTAGATAGGCCATCCACATACCTCTTGCCAGCCAATTGACGGAGTCGATTGGCACGGATGGAGCCGGGGTGCCGGGCACGTCTGGTTCCCAATCTGGTTGCGGAAGGAGTTCGCCACCCACCGCACTTACATTAAGCATCTCGACCGGAGTATGGACAGGCAGCAATGGAAGCAAAAAGCTAATGATCAGCGCCGCCAGAAGGTAGACGCGCTTCACCTGACCTAGTGGAAGTCGATCAAGCAGAAGGTAATACGCTGCCAGAAATATTCCCTGGGCGGCCATCACTTTGAGGAGATAGATCCAAGTAATCATTTCCTTTGGTCGATTTGGTCCTCGATTAGTTGTTGTAGCTCCTTGAGCTCTTCCTGGCTGAGTTCTCCTTGTCCGGTTAGGAGGGAGGCAAACTCCAGCGACGAGCCGCCAAAGAATTGATTGACCATACCCCGGATGCGTCGGCCGAAGTAGGCTTCCTTGGTCACCTTGGGAAAATACTCCCGGCTGTTTCCATGGGTCTGGTAGCCGACCAGGTCCTTATCCACCATCCGCCGGATC
>JBASAV010000386.1:0-7697 GCA_049650785.1 Lewinella sp.
AGAACTAATAACTAACCCAGACACACTTAACTGAACTATCCCGAACCGAATGCCGCCCCCGCCATTCCACCCATAGACAAACACAACACTATGCGCTACCTATACCTATTCCTGCTGGCCGCCGTGCTGGTTGCCTGTGACAGTTCCGATACCACCACCGAATCCTCCGCGGAGACGACGGAAGACACGATGGAGGCTGACGACCCGGCTGCTACGCTACAGGCCACGAACGACGCCGTAGGAACCAACGGCGGGGATATCACGGCCCTGCCCATCGATGCCGCTCAGGCCAATATCGACGCCTGGATGGACCAGCTCGAGGATGTTGACGGAGCCGACAAGGTGACCGGTAACCTGGAAGCCCTGAGCGAAGCGCTCGGTGAATCGCCCGTCAACGGCCAGCTCGCCGGGATGGTGCTCATCTCCCTGGCGGAAGACACCCGGCAGGTAGCCGGATCCACGCCGGGCATCTCGACCCTGGTATCCGCACTAGAGTCAGGTGGTGAAAAGCTGACGGATTCGGCCTTTCAGGGCGATAGTCAACTCGATCAGACCCTGCAAGCTGCCAAGGGAAAGGCCGCCGATATCACGACGCTACCCGTAGGCGCCGCCACCGAAAACATCGATGGCTGGCTAGCCGAACTGCGCAGTATGGATGGTACCGATGAGATCGTGGGTGACCTCGAATCGCTGAAGCAAGCCCTGGGTGCCACGGAGATCGATGGCGAAGAAGTGTCGGATCTGCTCTTCTCCCTGGCCGACGCCACCCGCTCCCTAGGGGAAGACAATCCCGGGCTTCAGACCCTGGGCTACCTGCTCGAGGCCGGTGGCTGGCGACTGGAGGGTATGTCGGAGGATAGCAAGTAAGGCCCCCGGCGTTCATGCCGTGCATTCAGGTGCGTACGCTCATCGCCGCGGACAGGAAGATTGTCTTCGACCTGGCCCGAAGTATCGACCTGCATAAACTATCCACGGCCCAGACAAACGAGGAAGCCATCGCCGGACGGACCAGCGGGCTGATCGATCTTGGAGAGACGGTCACCTGGCGGGCACGGCACTTCGGTGTGTACCAGCGGCTGACGGCCCGGGTGACGGAATTTGATTCACCAGGCTACTTCGTGGATGAGATGGTAGCCGGAGCGTTCAAACGCTTCCGGCACGAGCACCGCTTCGACGCGGTCGACGGGGCTACCCTGATGACGGATACTTTTGACTACACTGCTCCATTGGGACTGCTAGGGAAACTGGCTGACGGGCTATTTCTGCAACGGTATATGACTGGTCTGCTGACCCAACGCAATGCTGTTCTGAAGCAAGTAGCGGAATCCCCCCGCTGGCGGGAGATATTGGGCTGAACTTTCCCCTGCCGACCACCTTTACCACGGATGCAAAACCCGGACCCACCCAAGCTCGGCTGGCCCCTGTGGCTGTTCGTCACCGCGACGCTGGTGTCCAATATCGGGACGTGGCTGTTTACGGTCGGGTCCAGCTGGTTGATGACGGAGCTGGACGGATCGGCACTTATGGTGTCGCTGGTGCAGACGGCCACCATGGTCCCGCTGTTTCTCTTCGCGTTGCCCGCGGGGGCACTCGGGGATGTTTACGACCGGCGACTGAATCTACTCATCAGCCAGGGCCTGCTGATCCTCAGTACCGCGATCTTCGCCTGGATCGTGTACGCCGGCCAGGCTACGGTGCCCCTACTCTTGCTCTTCACCTTTTTCAACGGTCTGGGCGCTGCCTTTTCGCGGCCACTGATGTCGGCCATCATTCCCCAGCTCGTAGCCAAACCGCTGCTCCGCTCGGCGGTCAACCTCGGCGGTATCTCCTTCAATCTGAGCCGAGCGATCGGTCCGGTGCTGGGTGGCTACCTCATCACCCGGTATACCCTCGACCTGCCGTACTGGGTCGATGCCGTCAGCTTCCTGACGGTGTGGGTCTACATCTGGTTCTGGCGCGACGACCGCGAGAACCTGGAGTATGGCCGACAGCCCCCGCTCCAACTGGCGATGGCCGATGCGGTACGTTTCTACCGTCACTCGCCGCCCCTACGCGACAGCACCCTCCGGGCCGTCAGCTTTTTCTTTTCCGCCAGTGCCCTCTTTGCGCTGCTGCCCCTGATCGCCCGTGAGCGGCTTTCGGGGGAGGCCGACCTGTACGGTTATCTCGTCGGGGCGGTGGGCGCGGGAGCCGTGGCGGGAGGCGTCCTGCTCGGCGGCGTAACCCGGCGACTGAACGCGAACCGCATGATCTTCCTGGCGGGGGCCGTGATGTCAGCCGGTCTGGCGGTGCTGGGCTGGTCAACGTCCGTACCCCTGAGCTTCGCGGCGGTGCTGGCCTGCGGGGCGGCGTGGCAGACGGGCTATACCACCGTCATGACCAGTACCCAGTATTCCCTGCCCCGCTGGTTTGGTGCGCGTGGCCTGGCGTTCTACCTGATGTCGACCGCCGCCTGTCTGGCCATCGGCTCGGCGGTTTGGGGTTGGTTGGCCGACCTGACCACCCTGGCCATCAGTCACTACGCCGCGGCCGGTTCGTTGCTTCTGCTCACCTTTCTGAGCCGGCGGCTGCGGCTCGATCAGGCCAGCCTCTTCGACCTTACCGCCGGCGACCCGTTGTTCTCCGAGCAAGCGGCGAGCGATACGGTGGCCCCGGCGCCGCGGCTAATGCGCACGACCTACACCTTCCCCGCCCACCTACGGGAACCGCTGCTGGATCGTCTGACGGAACTGGACGGCAGCCGCTACCGATCGGGCGCCCTCCGCCGCCGGATCGTGGAAGACCCCGACGCGAACCGGATCGATGAGGAGGTATGGCTTATCCTCGGTACCCCCTACGCAAGGGTTAGAATGCAGACCACCCGCCACGATGCGGATATGCAGCAGGAATTCGAGGTATGGCTCAACGACAACGGCGGGGCGTGGAAACGGGAGATAGCGACAACCGACAACTGACAACCCACAACCCACATGATACTTCCGGCATGAAAAATGGTAAATACTGACGGCCCAGCCAGCGCACCCATGACGATCTTTCAGGCGATTGATTGATCGGGCCAACAATTAGGTTCGGCGATCAGGTATTTCTGTTGCTTAACGATCGTGCCATGCCAAACCAAAACCTACGACAGTCCCTCCGTTGTCAACTCATCGGATTGTTCCTGCTCTCCCTCACCGTCTGCGCTGCCCAACAAACGGCCATGCAGGAAAAGGAAAAGACCCGAGTCCTCGTCACCTCCGACGGTGAAGTGGACGACGAATGTTCTATGGTCCGCTTCCTCCTCTACGCCAACGAGTGGGACGTAGAAGGCATCGTCACCTCCAGCTCGCAGTATCACTGGCACGGTCATAACTGGGCGGGTGACGACTGGCTGGATCCCTACCTGGACGCTTACGCCGGGGTATATCCGAATCTGGTAAAGCACGATCCCAATTATCCGACGGCTGACTTCCTGCGCTCCGTCGCCAAAATCGGAAACGTGGCGGATCAGGGCGAGATGGATTCGATCACCGCCGGCTCTCAACATATCGTGGAGGTCCTGCTAGACGATACCGACGACCGGCCCATCTGGGTGCAGGCGTGGGGCGGGACGAACACTATTGCCCGGGCACTAAAAACGATTGAGGAGGACCACCCGCAAAGGATGGAGGAGGTGGCCGGTAAGCTCCGCTTCTTCTTCATCTGGGAGCAGGACCCCACCTACCAGGAGTACATCCGGCCCAGCTGGGGGAAGTACAACATCCCCACCATCGTGAGCGACCAGTTCTGGGCGATCGCCTACCAGTGGAACAGGATCCTCCCCGAAGACAAGCGCCGCTACTTCGAGGCCGACTGGATGCGGGAAAATATCCTCAACGACCATGGCCCCCTCTGCTCGCTGTACGCCGCGCACGAAGCGGGAAGCCACGGTCTGTCGGGTGATACCGATTTCGAGCCCGGGGATTTTCGCTCGGAGGGGGATTCGCCGGCCTTTCTGCACACCATCGACGTCGGTCTACGCAGCCTGGAGTCGCCTGACTACGGTGGCTGGGGTGGCCGCTACGTCCGGGCGCGCGAGAACACCTGGTTCGATCCTTTCCCGGATACTACCTCCACCTACCCGGCCGGAAGGTATTACACGGGCAATGCCTGGGGCCGGGTTTACATGCGGGAAACCTACCCCGAACGGCAGGACCTGATGGAGGTCTACTTCCGTCCGCTGACGCGCTGGACGGAGGCTATGCAGCGGGACTTCGCCGCCCGGGCCGACTGGTGCGTGCGGCCCCCCGAGGAGAGTAATCACCCACCGGTGGTCGCGCTCGATCACCCCGAAGATCTGACCGCCCGCCCCGGGGAGACCATTCGCCTGAGCGCGGCTGGCACTACCGATCCCGATGGCGACGCGCTAAGCTACCGCTGGTGGTACCACAAAGAGCCGAGCGACTACCATGGAACCATAAATATAGCGGGCGCCGGAGCGCAGGAAATAAGCTTTTCCATTCCCAAGAACGCCGCCGGCAATACCCTCCACCTCATCTGTGAAGTAACCGATGGCGGCTCCCCGGCCCTCACCCGTTACCGGCGGGTGATCGTTACCGTCGAGGGGGATCGGCCGGCCGGGGGTTCCGGTCGAGATCCGCAACAGCTGGCCTTCCCCACCGCCGAGGGCTACGGCAAATACACCAAGGGCGGCCGGGGCGGAGCGGTCTACGCCGTCACCCATCTCAAAGACAGCGGCCCCGGTAGTCTGCGGGCTGCCGTGGAGGCTTCCGGCCCGCGGACGGTCGTCTTCCGGGTGTCCGGGAACATCGAGCTGGAGAGCCCGCTGACCATCCGTAATCCGTACATCACCATTGCCGGTCAGACGGCCCCCGGGGCGGGTATCTGTCTGAAGAACTATCCGCTCAACATCAGCGCCGACCACGTGATCGTCCGTTACCTGCGTATTCGTCCGGGCGATGTTTCGGGCGACGAGTACGACGCCGTGTCCAGCCGCTACACGAAGCACGTCATCCTGGACCACCTTTCCGCCAGCTGGAGCGTGGACGAGGCGGTGTCCGTCTATCACTGCGATAGCATCACCGTGCAGTGGTCCATGATCTCAGAGAGCATGTACAAGTCCAACCACGCTAAGGGGAACCACGGCTACGGAGGTATCTGGGGATCGAACTACAGCAGCTACCACCACAACCTGCTGGCCCATCACACCAGCCGGAATCCGCGGATGGCGTCCGGTTCGGGCTACACCGACCACCGCAACAACGTGATCTACAACTGGGGCTTCAACAGCTGCTACGGGGGTGAAGCCAGCCAGCAGGGCAATGATGAACTGAACTCCTCCACCATAAATTTGGTCAACAACTACTACAAGCCCGGACCGGCCACCCAGCCGGGAAAGGTATCCTACCGCGTGGCCAATCCATCCGCCCGCGGCGAGGAGGATAACGGGCAGTGGTACATCGCCGGCAACGTGGTGGAAGGCTATCCTGACGTGTCCGCCGACAACTGGGACGGCGGGGTGCAAACGGACATCCCCCTCGATCGTATCCGCAGGTACGAACCCTGGCCCGCCATGCCGATCGGGGAGGAGTCCGCCGAAGCAGCTTACGCCACGGTGCTGGACAGCGCGGGGGCCATCCTACCGCGACGCGATGCCATAGATAGCCGGATCATCGAGGAGGTACGGGGAGGATACGCTACCTACGAGGGAGAGACGTACCGCCGGGAACACGACCTCGCCGACGCCGAGGCCATCTCTGGCATCATCGATTCGCAGGAGGATGTGGGTGGATGGCCCGAACTCGCCTCCAGAGCCGCCCCCGAAGATACCGACGAGGACGGGATGCCGGACGAGTGGGAGGAAACGCACGGATTGGATGCCGGAAATCCCGACGACCGGAATACAGTAGCCGCCGACGGATACACCATGCTGGAAAAGTACCTGAATGGGCTACGATAAGGCATAAAAAAACCGGAAGCGAATACTCGCTTCCGGTCTGTACTTAGGACCGTGGGGGACCTTCCGGTTGGCTATTTCTTGCCGCCCTTCTTGTCACCGCTTTTCTTATCGCCGGTCTTTGCGCCACCTTTCGTGCTGTCCCCTTTGGGTGCGGTGGTAGCTCCTTTGCCACCCGTAGCGGGTTTGGTGGGAGCTTTCTTAGAATCATTGCTTTGCTTAGCCATTTTACACAGTGTTTATGATCGACATGTAAGTCGGTCGAACGTTAGATAATGAGGTGATAACCTACTATTTTAAAAATATGTTCCACAATTCTGGGCTAGGGCAAACATAAGTTTGGAATATTTTAGTTAAAATTTTACTCATGTGTCTTCCCCGTTGGCCGTCTGGTAGGCGGGAGGAATCGTTCGATTTTTGGCCCTTCGACGGTCGTTTAGCGAGGCCGGTTCACGCTGCGGATCTCCTGCTGCCTGGGAAATGGTTATAATTGTCATAAAAACAATTAATCCCATGGTAGTCGCTTCCGGTCCGCCTATCTTGCGGTTTCCCTCAACCTCCTGCCGTACGATCATGCCCTACCTGAGAATCCTGTGTCTGACCTTATTTCTGAGCACCGCTGCCTTTGCGCAGTCGGATCAGGAAAGCGCTACCAAGACCTACGATAACCCCCTGGCCGAACAGCGCGCCGACCCGTGGGTCTACCAATCGGACGATGGCACTTACTACCTCATCGCTACCGTGCCGGACTACGACCGCATCGTGATGCGTCAGGCCGATAGCATCAACGGCCTCCGGGACGCCGAGGAGCAAACCCTTTGGACGAAGCACGACACCGGCGTCATGAGCTACCACATCTGGGCACCGGAACTCCACCGCGTCGACGATACCTGGTACATTTACTTTGCCGCCGCGGAAGCCGAAGACATCTGGAAAATCCGCATGTGGGTGCTCTCCAACGACTCCGAGGATCCGATGACGGGCGAGTGGACCGAGGAAGGGCAGATCACCACCGACCGCGATGGCTTCGCCCTCGATGCCACCACCTTCGAGCATATGGATAAGCGCTACCTCATCTGGGCCGAGCGCGACGGCGACGGTACCTCACTCATCCTCTCGGAAATGGAAGACCCGACCACGCTGACCGGTCCGCAGATTCCCATCACCGCTCCCACCTACAGCTGGGAACGCATCAAGTACAACGTCAACGAAGGTCCTGCCGTCATCAAGCGCGACGATCGCCTCTTCGTCACCTACTCGGCCAGCGCCACGAACGATCATTACGCCGTTGGGCTGCTCTGGATCGACCAGGATGCCGACCTGCTGGACACCGCTAGCTGGCACAAATCTCCCGGCCCCGTCTTCTTCTCCAACGAAGAGGTGGATCGCTACGGCCCCGGCCACAACTCCTTCACCACCGATGCCGAAGGCAACACCGTCATGATCTACCACGCCCGCGATTACAAAGAGATCGATGGCCCCGAGCTGGAAAACCCCGACCGTGCCACCCGCGCCCGCGTGATCCGGTGGACGAAGGACGGCTTCCCGGATTTCCGGCAGGCGGAGGGGGATGATCTTCCGGCGGCTCGGCGCTGAACGCATTAATCCATTCGCAAGCGATCCAGCCGGTCGCCGATGACGTAGTCCCGTAGCTCTGTCTCCAGGGAATCAAATTCCTCCGGCAAGACAGTCCGGGCAATCGTCCCCTCCCGCAACACGTGAATGACGTCACAATTTTCCCGCAGTCCGGAAAATACGTGGG
>JBASAV010000387.1:0-3475 GCA_049650785.1 Lewinella sp.
GTATAAGGCTCGATCAGTTCAAGGTCGTAGCGATCGTAATCAATTCCGGTTATCCGCATCGGAGCGAAGGTAGCTGGAAATTTGCTTCACTAGCGCATCGGCTCCGTGGGCCAGTACGTCGTAGCAGGGCAGACCGGTCTCCTCGGTGACCGCCCGGCAAGCCTGCTCGATCTCATCCGCCCGGAGTCCTTCGTGGTTCAGCGTGACCGCAATCACCTCGCGCCCGGAAACCGTTTTGATAGCGTTAATCTGCTCGGGCAAACTGTGCAGTCGGTAACCGGGAAAGCCGTCATACTCCTTTCGCGTAGGGGCGTGCTGCAGGACCACGTAGTCGGGTCGACCGGCCGCCAGGATCTCGAAACCACCCGGATAGGCCGGGTTCATCAGGGAGCCCTGTCCCTCAATCACGATCACGTCAGGGCTTTCGTTTCGGTAGGCGCTCACCACGGCGTGCTCGATCTCTCCGGATACGAAGTCATTGATACAGCTATCCATGATCATGGAATACTTCGCTCCCTGCATCCAGCCGGTTTGCCCCGTACCGATCATCTGCGCGCCGTAGCCGGCAGCCTCCAGCCCGTGGACGATCAGCCAGGCGGTCGTGCGTTTTCCGATGGCGGAATCCGTACCGAGGACCGCCAACTTTAGGCAGTCTACTTCCTCAATGTTACCGGTAAAAAAGTGAAGTTGAGCGCGGTCAGGCGTTTTGCGCACGTCCCGAATCCGGACACCGTACTGGGTAGCAGCTTCCTGCAGGTCGGGGTCGTTGCTGATAAAATCGTGCAGCCCGCTATCCACGTTTAAGCCCGCCTGGATGGCCTCCCGGACCGCGGTTCGGCCATTAGCGGGCAGCCGTCCGCCGTCGGGCGCCAGCCCGATCACGAAGTATTCGGGACGCTGATCGCTCTGTTCGAGCGCCTCCTGAAGGCAGGAATAGACCGGTATATTGTTGGCCTTACCATCCAGCACCTCTCCGCTGTCGCGGCCCGCGTATTGCTGGTCGATGATCCCCACCACACGGTAGCGGCGGGTGAAACGGGCCAGGCCGTGAGCCGTCTTTCCGTTAGGTGTATTAAAAGCGCCGTCGGCATAAACGATGGCGTTGCCGTCGAGGGGCATAGAACTCATACTATATTATCGTTTGGCGGTAAGAACCGCAATCTGAATGGAATGATCGCTTTCTTCCGCCGTAAGCCCGATGAGGCCGGCGGTGGAAGCAGGCAGGACCTGTAATGCCTCTTTTTGACTAAGGTAAGTCGACATTTTGCGCATCTGATCGTCGGTGACGTGACACGCCCCTCCCCCACTTTCCCAAACCGCCGTCAGCGCCTCCTGGCCATCGAAGCTGTGCCAATTAATGAGGGGTTCGTTGATGTTCGTCTCCCTGATTTTCTCCGGATCCAGATCGACGCAGCGCCGGCTGCCGGCCAGGTAAGAGGTAACGATCGGATTTTTTCTGATGGACGAAGCGGCCAGCATCCGGGGCAAGCGATCCGTATGTCCACTCTTTAACAACCGTTCGAATCCGGAGTAGATCCCGGCCAGCAGCGTCCCGTTGGAAACGGGCACCGCCACCCGGTCGGGAACCTGGCCCAGTGAACGAACGATCTCGCCGGCAATACCGGCGTAGGCGCGGAGTTGCAGATCGGTATTGTCACCACCCGGGTTGGCATCGTAGGCGCCCTCCCGGAGCGCCCATTCCGAACTGATGCGTACGGTATCTTCGTATGTACCCGCGGGCCGGTGCAGTTTGGCCCCCAAGCTCTCCATTTCACCGAGGCGCTTGGAATGATAGGCGGCGGGGAGAAAAATCTCGCATTCCAAACCGGCCAGGTTGGCGGCCAGCGCAACCGCGACGCCATAATTCCCACAGGTGGCCAAAACGACCCGGTCGTGGCCATCGGACAGGGCTTCTTCCACGTGGGCAAAGGCGATGCGGTCCTTCTGGGTACCCGTGGGATTATCGCCCTCAAATTTCAGGTAGAGTTGATCGTGGTCGAAGTCGCGCTCCAGACCGCGTGACCGGCGCAACCAGGTGTCCCCGATCTCCCGTTCAATAATCTGGCTGAAGGCTTGCAACCGATCCAGTTGAGGAGCGCTGCGATTACTGCTGGTTTGCGCCAGTTCACGCGCTGCTTTACCTACGGTGTTATCCGCTGTTCGCACGGCATCTCTTAACGTCATAAAGGGGTTAAATCTATCCTATTAACCGGGGGTAGGCCGAAACGTTTGGCAAAGGGTATGCGGGCGGCGGCGCGCAGGAGATAAGCGGCCCGGGAAATGACTAGCGACTCCGGGTTCCGTAGGCAATACGGTAGATGACGCCGTTCTCATCGTCCGTGGCCAAAAGGGATCCATCGGGCATTTCGGCCAGGCCCACCAGCCGGCCCATTTGTTGCTGGTCGTTGGCACGTAACCATCCCGTAGCGAAGTCTTCGAAGGCGACCGGTTGGCCGCTTTCATCGAAGGATATGCGCACGATCTTGTATCCACTGGGCTCCGAACGATTCCAGCTGCCACGCATGGTCACGATGGCGTCGTTACGGTATTCGGCGGGGAACTGATCTCCACGGTAAAAGAGCATATCCAACGGAGCACTGTGGGCGGTGTAGGTGAGCACGGGGCTGGTAACCGTCTTTTCGAAGGCGGCAAATCCTTCGTCGGGTTCATCGGCCGGGTTGTATTCGCCATCCTCGTAGATGTAGGGCCAGCCATAGTGATTTCCCTCTTCGAGCACGTTCAATTCCTCGCGCTGGGCATCGTCGCCCAGCCAGTCGATGCCGTGGTCCAGACCGTAAAACGTACCCGTCTCCGGATGCCAATCGAAACCGATGGTATTCCGCAGTCCCTTAGCGAAGATTTTGCGCTCGCTACCGTCGGCGTTCATCTGGACCATCGTCGCGTTTTCGTCGTTGGTTTCCTTACAGGCGTTGCAGGTACTGCCTACGGAGGCGTACAACTTTCCGTCCGGGCCAAATTCGATGGTGCGGTTGTTATGCTGTCCGCCTTCGGGGAATTTAGTGGCAATGGTATCCACCGCGCCGAAGGTACCGTCGGCCTGTAAGGTGGTCTTCATAATTTCGTTAACGGCCATCATATACAATTCGTCACCGCGCAGCGCCAATCCGTGGATATTCTCCATTTCGAATATCTTTTCCTGACTGTCGGCCTTTCCGTCGCCATCCGTATCCTTTAGCATGTAGATATCGCCTTCCCGGCGGGTCACGTAGACGGTTCCGTCGTCACGAACGACCAGCATACGTGGCTTGCCCATATCCTCGGCAAACTTGGCAATGGAGAAACCGTCCGGTACTTGCAGCTCCGCCACGCGTTGGTCGGTTGCGTCTACCCGTTCCGGCTGAAAAACAAAGCCTTCGACGCGGGCGTGATTAATGGGATCTTCATCGGTGCCACCAAGGGTCTGAACCTCGGAGGCCGTGCTACAGCCCGCAAGCAATAGCGGAAGACAATAGAG
>JBASAV010000388.1:0-2635 GCA_049650785.1 Lewinella sp.
CTGCTGGGCACGCTGCTCACGCGGTCGCCCCGCAGCCTGCTCATCGGCGACCACCGGCAACTCCCCGCGGTGGTGCAACAGTCCGACTACGACACCCACGTGGGTGATGAGACACTTCAGGCGGCCGGCGTTAAAAATCTGGGCACCAGCCTATTCGAACGCCTTTACTTAACCGCCAGGGCAAACGATTGGAGCTGGGCCTACGACCAGCTTCGCCACCAGGGACGCATGCACCGCGAGGTGATGGCCTTCCCGGCCCTGCACTTTTACCAGGGCGAATTGGATATTTTACCCTCAGCCATCGATCATCACCGGCAGCAGATTGCGGAACTTTCGCTGGTTGCCGGTAACAATCAATTGGAGCAACGGATATCCGCCAACCGGCTGGTCTTCATCGACGCCGAGGTAGACCGCGCGAGTTCGGACCCCAAAGTCAATCGGCACGAGGCGGACCTGATGGTGAGCCTGGTGAAAGCCTTTACGTCGGTATATGCGCGCACCGACCGGCCGGTGTTGTCCGGAGACATCGGCATCATTACGCCGTACCGGGCGCAGATCGCCCTGATCCGGTCGCGGCTGGCGGAAGCCGCCCTGCTTCCTGACGACTACACCGTGGATACCGTGGAGCGTTACCAGGGCAGTGCCAAGCGGATCGTCCTGATGTCGCTCTGCACCAACGATCCCCAGCAACTGGATCGCATGGCGCAAATCAGCGAGGAGGGCGTGGATCGCAAATTGAACGTGGCGATGACCCGGGCCCGTGAGCATCTGGTCCTGGTGGGCTGCCCCGATATTCTGCAAGGAAACGACGTATACGCAAAGCTCCTGGACCACGTTAGAACCACACCGGTTGACAGTTGTAATTGAAGTTAATAACTTGAGCTCATGACGCTTACTACCCTCCTGATCTACATCGGCATCGCGGCCCTCGCCCTCACCGGGCTTACCTACGGTGTACTGCGCGAACGGAAGAACGTGGCCATGAGTTTTTTGCAAAACTTTGTCGGCGCACTGTTCCTGTTTTCCGGTTACGTCAAGGCGATCGACCCCCTGGGTACGGCCTACAAAATGGAGCAGTACTTCGCGGAGTTCGAGGCCACGGCTATCGGTGCCGGCGCGGAATTTCTGGCTCCCGTATTTCCCTGGCTAAGTGAAATGGCGGCCGGCTTTTCGGTATTCATGATCGTGCTGGAAATCATGCTGGGCCTGATGCTGATAGTGGGTGCTAAACCCAAATTAACCGCCGGCTTGCTTTTTCCTATCGTTGCCTTCTTTACCATCCTCACGGGCTTCACCTACCTGACCGGTTACGTGCCTTCCGGCACGAATTTCTTCGCCTTCAGTGACTGGGGTCCCTACACCGAGAGTAATATGAAGGTCACCGATTGCGGTTGTTTCGGCGACTTCCTGAAGCTGGAGCCGCGGGTCAGCTTTTTGAAGGACGTAGCCCTGCTCATTCCCGCCCTTATCTTCTTGCTGGCGCCCGGCAAACTCCACCAACTGTTCACGCCCCGGGTCCGCTCCCTGTCGGTCCTGGCCATCGGCGCTGTCTCCGTGATGTACTGCCTGAGCAACTTCATCTGGGACATCCCGGGACAGGACTTCCGCCCCTTCAAAGTCGGTACCGACGTCGCGGCCCGCAAACAAGCCGAATCGGACGCTGCCGCCGCGGTGACAATCCTGGGCTACGAATTGACCAATAAGGAATCCGGCGAAGTCACAACCATGTCCATGGATGATTTCCTGAAGGTGTACAAAGACTACCCAAAGGAAGAGTGGGAAATTGAAAACTTCACCTCCGAACCTACGCTGGAGTCGACCAAGATCAGCGAGTTCGAGGTAAGCGATGCCGAGGGCTACGATGTAGTGCCTGACCTGCTGGCCGATCCGGGCTATACCTTCCTCATTGTAGCGTATAAGCTGAAGGGAGAAGCCGGCGCCTGGAATGCCGATTACCTAAACGACTGGCGGGAAGACATTCAGCCCGTAGTCGAAAAGGCACAAGCCGCCGGTCATTCCGTTATGGCCATGACCAAGTACGTGGATGACGCCGCCCTGGACGATTTCAAGCAAACCATCGGCGCCGATTATCCCTTCCACCGCGGTGATGATATTCTACTGAAGACCATCATCCGGTCTAACCCGGGCGTCGTGCTTATGAAGCAAGGCGTCATTGTCAATAAATGGCACCACAGCAAACTTCCGGCTTTCGACGACATCGCCAACCGGGATATTTTAGCCGCATCGTCGAAGTAGTCTCCGATTTTTTCGTTGCTTTGCGCTGCGCAAGTGGTAGTAACGCCCTGCGCAGTTGAAAATCGGACCCCTATATGCTCAGTCGCCGCAACGTTCGCATTAAGATCATGCAGGTTCTCTACGCCGCCCAGCGGCAGGAGCGCCATGACCTGAAGGCGATCCGCAGCCATTACAGCCTCATGGTGAAACGCTCCTTCGAGGTTTACCTGCAGAACTTGCTCATTTTACAACGCTGCTGTGACTACGCCCGCCAGGATCTGGCTACCCGCAACGCCAAACTACGCCCGACGGCGGAAGACAAAAGCTTTCAGGATACGTTGGCCACGAATCCCTCGGTCCGGTCACTCACGGAGAACAAAGACCTCAGTCGGCTCTACGA
>JBASAV010000389.1:0-2802 GCA_049650785.1 Lewinella sp.
GAGCGACAGTCGCTCACCAGCCGCGAGGGTACGGGGATCGGGCTGGCCGTTGCCCGGGAGTACGTAGAGATGCACGGTGGGGAGATTACGGTAGCGAGCGCTCCCGGTAAGGGAAGCACCTTTCGGATGTGGCTCCCGCTACGGCCACCGCTTTCCCCATGGAAGTCGGATACCGCAGATACCGACGTGGCCGAGCTGCCACAGGTTGTCAAGGAGCTCAGGGAACGCCTGGCCACCGGAAAGCACGCCGATGAAAAGCCGCCGCTACTCCTCATCGTAGAGGATAATGAAGAGATTCGCGACTACATAGAGTCGGTACTGGTCGAAGACTACCGCCTGGTGACCGCCGCCAACGGAAAAGAAGGGTTGGAACGCGCCGCAGCGGAACACCCGGACCTGGTGATCAGCGATGTCATGATGCCCGAGATGGACGGCATAGCTCTCTGCGCCGCCCTCAAGCAGGATATCCAGACGAGCCACATCCCCATCATTCTCCTGACGGCCAAATCGAGTGACCTGCAAAAATTAGAGGGACTGGAAATCGGCGCGAACGACTACGTCACCAAGCCCTTCAGTCCCCGCGAACTACAACTGCGGGTCCAAAATCTGCTGGTCTCCATCCGTAATGCCCGCGATCGCACGGGCCGCACCCTCCGTCTGGAGCCCGCCGAGGTACAGGTCACCTCCGCCGATGCGGACTTCCTGGAGCGGGCCATCGATGCGGTCACCGTCCAGATGGAGAACACTAATTACAAAGTGGATGACCTGGCCCGCGATCTGGCCGTAAGTCGTGCCCTGCTGTTCACCAAGATGAAGGCGATCACCGGTCACACCCCCAATAAATTCATGAAACTGCTGAAGATGAAGCGGGCCGCGCAACTGTTATCGACCGGGGAATTTCTGGTCGCGGAGGTGGCCGCCCAGGTGGGCTACCGCGACGTAAAGTACTTCAGCTCCAGCTTCGCCAAGGAACACGGCTGCAATCCGTCGGTCTACGGATGTCAGGAATCGGAACAGGACTAACCTGGTCCACCCTAAAGAGTGGTCAGTTCCGCGAATCGCTCGATCTTCAGATTACGACCGGCATGGCTTCGCAGCAAGGTGTCATAGAGCAGGGTCATCGCCCCGGCCTGAGCCCCCGCTTCACTCTCGGCCCGGAACAGGGGGAAGATGCGTCCGTGGCTGTAGGCATTGAAGGATACTGCGAGCAATTCGCCGTCCCGGGTCTGGATGCCGGCGGCATTACCCCAACTGCGGTGCAGGATCTGGTACATGATGCGCTGCATGGCGTGGTACTTCCACTCGTTTTCACTGCCTTCTCCGTTGACCTTTAACCAAAAGTCAGCAAAAGCTTCGGGCTTCAGCACCGGCACCGGCAGGAGGTCGGCTTCCTCTGATAGTGACATGCGGGAATAATTCTCCGGGGGAAACGTGTCGGTGATTGCTTCGTATTCCTCGTTCAGAAAAAGGGCATCCTCCTCGGCCTGGGTGACGGTGAAGCGTCCCGGGTCCTTCGGTACCGAGGCGGGCTCAACGGTCAACTCCCCGCCCCGGTACTCTTCCGGAATTGCGTCCCAGAAAGCCTGGATACGCTTGGGGCTGAGGGGTTTGACGCTGTATACGGCCAGGTCAGGGACCAGGTCCGGCTGAGTCAGGTAGATGCGGCCCAGCCAGTTGCGGCGCTTCGGCAGCGGCATGGCACTGACGTAGTTGTCGCCCTCCACGAGCAGGTCCCACTCCTTGGCGGTGGCGTTGAGGTACCAGTCATAGCCGTAGAGGCTGCCGTTAGTGGCGAAGTGCACGCAGCTATTGTACAGTTGCTTGTCGATCTCGGCCTGGGGGATTAAGCGGATGTCCATGGGTAGTATAAACAACGTCCCGGGAAAAGGTTAGCCCGGATAGCCGTCGACGGCTATCTTACCGGCTCCCAAGCCCGCCTGACCATGAATTCTCGTTGTGTATTGACCTTCCTGTTTGCCGGAGTGCTTTTCTCCTGCGTCCGCGCCCAAACCTTTCCTTCCGCCGTGGAGGTGACCGCCCATCCGCTGGTGGAGACGGTGACGGTCGAAAGTGAAGCGCTGAGCGGGTTTTGGGAACGCCCCGTCGAGCTGACGTTCACGGTTCTGCTGCCGCGCGATTATGCCGATAAGCCCGACGCCCGCTACCCAGTGCGCTACAATGTAGCCGGCTACGGCGGCCGCTACAACCGGGTGAATCGCTTGCTGGCCGATGCGGAATTCGCCGACTGGTGGACCTCGGAGGCCGCTCCGGGCATCATCACCGTTTTTCTGGACGGTAGCGGCCCCTTCGGCGATTCCTACCAACTAAATTCCGCCAGCAGCGGCCCCTACGGGGATGCCCTGATCGAGGAGATCATTCCTGCCATCGACGAAAAATATCGCACCCTCGGCGTCGCGGAACGCTACGTGGACGGCTGCTCCACCGGAGGCTGGGTCTCCCTGGCGCTGCAACTATTCTATCCCGACGACTTCGCGGGTACCTACTCCTACAGCCCCGACCCGGTGAGCTTCAAGCGGATGCAGCTGATCGATATGTACGCCGATACGAATGCCTTCGTAAATAAGGCCGGCCTGTTACGTCCGAGCCGCCGCGACCTTTCCGGGGAGCCTAATCTGCTGATCCGGGACGAATTTGCCGAAGAGAACGCCGAAGGCACCGACAGCACCTACGTCACCGGTCAGGGACAGTGGGGTGCCTGGAACGCCCTGTACAGCCCGCGGGGCGACAACGGCCTACCGATGCCCGCCTACGACGGCGTGACCGGCACGATCGATCCGGATG
>JBASAV010000390.1:0-2080 GCA_049650785.1 Lewinella sp.
GGGTAATGTTCTCGTAGCCTAAAGGGGCATCGATGAGTTCGGTGGCCAGGGCGATATCGGCCCGTCCGAGGGATTCGCGGAGGGCTCCCCGCTGCAGGTACCCCAGCCCTTCGGCGTGCACGAACCACAATCGGTTGTCGGTGGCATTCAGCCGTCCGCTAACGTAGCCCTCCCGGGGTACTTCCGCACTCAGCTCCGGTGACCGGCGGAAGCCCTCCTCGAAGTTGTCCAGCACGAAGATTCCTTCCCGGGAGTAGTAATACACACTATCCTGAAAGAGGGTCAATCCCGCATTTTTCCCCTTCTCCGGCTTGGTGTAGTGCTGGGTCTTCGTGATACGTTGGTAGTCCGCATCGAGTTGCAGGCCGTACACCCCACGGTACTCGTGGCTGACGTAGGCGCGGCGGTCCGGCCGGAGGACCAGGTACCGGGCCGACAGGTCAAAACCCTCCACCCGATTGCGCAGTCGCCAACCACCGGTACCGCGCTGGAGCACCGACAGCCCCTGATAATTGCCCTGTAGGAGCCATTCCGGGTGACCGGGAACGGGTTGAAACACCCACGTGCCCCGCACCTCGGCAATCAATCTGGCGGCCCCGTCCGCCACCGCGAAGGTGCCGGAGTCATGACCGGCGAAGAGTTGTCCGTCGTGCGCGTACAGCGACCAAACCTGCCCCCGCGTGCCGGGTACCAGGGTGAACGCTCCATCGGGCTCCCGAACGAACAAACCCTGATTACTCCCCAGGTAAAGGCGGCCCTCGTGCCGGGCAGCGGTGTAAACCGTCCCTACCTGCCCGCTGCGGTCGGTGTACTTGCGGATCGGCGAGGGCAGATTGATGCAATTCAGGCCGTTATCGCTGCCGGCCCAAACGTTGCTCTGCGCGTCCTGGAAAAGCGAAAGCACGGTGTTATTGGTCAGGCCCTTTACCTGGTCGATGTGGTGGGCCAGGCCGCCGTCCGGGTCGGTGAGGAAGAGGCCGCTGGAGATCGTGCCGAAGGCGTGGCCGCCCCGTT
Organism: Lewinella sp.; assembly: GCA_049650785.1. Lineage (GTDB taxonomy): Bacteria > Bacteroidota > Bacteroidia > Chitinophagales > Saprospiraceae > Neolewinella. Next base: position 1,015 of record JBASAV010000390.1, read on the forward strand.
GTAGGGCGACCGCACTGTAGATGCGCTTACCGTCGAGAAAGGGGAAGAGGTTGAGTCGTTCCGCCGTCCCGTCGCGCAGGACAAAGGTGCCGGCGGTGTCGGTCTGAAAGCGAAGCTCGCCGCTATCCTCCCACAGATGGACGATCGCGGCCGGTGCCACGCCGGGGGGGAGCAGTGTACGGACTTCCCCCGCCTCCAGGATATACAGGCCGGCATCCGGTCCGGTGAAATAGATGCCACTGCGCAGCCGAAACGATTTCGTGATGCCCCCTTCCGGCGTCAGCACGTCGATGCTGCCGCTGGTCGGACGATACAGGAAAAACTGCTGCAGCGACTGGAAGAGCACCGCCTCGTCGTAGGCCAGGATGTTCCAGAATTGCTCGTCGGGCAGTATTCGGTCAGTCACCTCCGTGGTGAGGCTTTCGTAGGCTAATCGGCCATCCGCCCGTCTGTCCCAGAAGCCGAAGTCCATGTAACTGCCGGTGTAAATGCGCTCGCCGGTCGTCATGACCGATCGCAGGATGGATTCGTTCGGGGAAGGGTAGCGGGTCCACTGCGCGCCGTTGTACTCCAGCAGGCCTTCGTTATTGGCGACGTAGAGGAAGCGATTCTCGTCCTGGCCGATCATCCAGTTCTGGCTACCGGCTCCGTAAGTGGTGGGATCGTACTGGTTAACGGGCGGCAACTCCTGGGCGGCGGCGCGCAGGTGAAACGCCATCAGGAACAGGACCAGACCTACTGAACGAACGACAAACATAGGACCCGTTAAGGTACATTGATACGCCGTGGATTCGGGCTGATCGGGGGGCAACTACCGCTGCCGCAACTAGAACGACTGTTTTCTCGCCTGAAACTCCCGGTGAAACTTGCCCCGTGCTGCTCGTGTGTCCTTTGGCAGGGAAGCATTTGGGTTACCTTTCGGGGAGAAAACGGCAGCTGAACGGTGCGATCGAGCAATCCCTTTTTCCAAAGATCTCTTTCTGAGCGACGCTGGTTTCAGATCCGGCTGGGCCTGGCGGCGCTTGGTCTTAACCTGCTACTGGCCGGTAGCCTATACCTGTTCTGG
>JBASAV010000391.1:0-4819 GCA_049650785.1 Lewinella sp.
GACCAGGAAGCCATCACCGCACGATTTGAGGAGGGGGTGCTCATCATTCACGCGCCGGCGAAACCGGAGGCAAGGGGACCCGAACGGGAAGTACCCATCCAGTAGGGCGGACAGCAAAGTACTAGTCCAGAAGAATACCATTCAGGGCGGAATCCACCCGGATCGTTCTACCGGATGAGCACTACCCGCCTGGTTTCCGCAAACCCATTATCGGTTGTCAGTCGGATCGTGTAGGTACCTCCCGTCAGACCAGCGGCGGCGAAAGTGACTTCGTGCCGCCCAGCCTCCCGGTACGCATGATTCAGTATCTGGACCGCCTGCCCGAGGGGGTTATAGGCCCGAATGTCTACGGTAGCGGCCGCAGGAAGATCGAAGACGATCCGGGTCGAGGCGTTGAATGGATTTGGCGAGATACTCGTTATGCCCGTAACCTCCGGTGCCCGGTCGATGGCCACTTCCTCGTACGGAGCCCCGTACGTCCTCATAGGCTGCTGCATTTCGATTGCCGCTTCGATCATCTCCAGCTGCCGTAGTAAATCCGCCGCCTGTGCCGGGGTAAGGACGCCGCGAGACTGCCACACCAGTATCTGGTGCCGAAGCAGATTAAGCAATTGAAGCGCCTGTGTCGGCTTTCCCCATCTAAGGAAGTGTTTTACCAGCGCGAATTTGATCCGTATCGCTATCTGTAGCCACCTATTCAAACCGGCGCCCGCCAGCGCCGTGAGGTCCGCACTTAGTAAGTCGAGTGCCTCGTTTATGGAGATGGCCTTTATAGTGACATAGTCCGGCGCGCTATCCGTCACCCCATCATCGACGGTAAGTTGGATGGTGTATTGCCCTGGCAGGTCCGCAATCAGGGTAGGACCGACCGTAGTTGCTTCGGAAAGTATGGCGGCACTTCCCGCCGGTATCGGCGCGCTGGCATCCGCGGTAGCGAAGACCCAGTTGTAAGTGATCGGGTCACCGTCTGGGTCGAACGAGCCCGATCCGTCCAGTACGACCGGTAGTCCGACGATCGCCGTTTGGTCCGCGCCGGCATCCGCCACCGGAGGCGTACTTTCCAGCACCAAGATGGTTAGCAGGCCGGTAGCCACGTTTCCGTTGCCATCCGAGATGGTCACGCTAACGGTTTCGATGCCTGAAAAACCTGCATCCGGCGTATAATTGAAGCCACCTTCCGTAACTGTACCGCTAAAGTTTCCGTTTTCCGGAAGCGTATACGAGATCCAGCTCAGCTCGTCTCCCTCGGGGTCCGTATCGTTAGCCAGGTGGCCCGGAGCTGTCACCACCAGGGGCGTTCCCGCCGGAGTGGTGTACACATCCGGAACGGCTTGGGGGGCGTAGTTGTCTTCGACGTAGATGATCAGCTGTCCGGTAGCTACGTTGCCCTGACCGTCCGTGATCGTGTAAACGATGGTCTCGATCCCCGTAAAGCCAGCATCCGGCGTATAGGTGAAAGCCCCCTCCGGTACCGAACCACCGACCGCACCATTTTCTGGAAGCGTGTAGGAAATCCAGCTCAGTTCGTCGCCTTCGGGATCGGTATCGTTCGACAGGTGCCCCGGAGCCGTCACCACCAGGGGTTCGCCCCGCGGGGTGGTAAACACATCGGGGGCCGCCCGGGGGGCATAGTTCGCCTCCACGTAGATGATCAGCTGGCCGAAACTTACGTTACCCCGTCCGTCCGTGATGGAGTACACAATGGTTTCGGCGCCCGAAAAGCCCGCATTCGGCGTATAGGTGAAAGCCCCCTCCGGTACCGAACCACTGACCGCACCATTTCCTGGTAGCGTATAGGAGATCCAGCTCAGTTCGTCGCCCTCCGGGTCCGTATCGTTGGCCAGGTGACCCGGGGCATCTACCACCAGGGGTTCGCCCCATGGCGTGGTGTACACATCGGGGGCGGCGTTGGGGGCATAGTTCTCCTCCACGAAGATCACCAGCTGGCCCGTAGCGAAATTGCCCTGTCCATCGGTGATCGTGACGGTAATGGACTCCGTGCCCGCAAAGCCCGCATCCGGGGTATAGGTGAAGGTACCGTCCGAGCCCGTAGCACTAATGACACCATTTTCCGGAAGCGTATACGAGATCCAGCTCAACCCGCCGCCCCCGGGGTTGATGTCATTCGCGAGGTGCCCCGGAGCCGACACGACAAAAGGGGTTCCCTTAGGGGTGGTGTACAGATCCGGAATAGCGACCAGTACGTTCCCGTCTGCCGGCATCACCGTAATGGTTAGTAAGCCATTGGCAATGTTGCCCTGCCCGTCGGTGATGCTGACCGTAATGGATTCCGTGCCGGAGAATCCGGCATTCGGCGTATAGGTGAACCCACCTTCGGAAACGGTGCCGCTGACGCTACCATTTTCCGGAAGCGTATACGAGATCCAGCTAAGCTGGTCGCCTTCGGGGTCCGTATCGTTGGCCAGGTGACCCGGAGCGGATACGACGAGGGGAACGCCCATTTTAGTCTCGTAGGCGTCGGGGTAGGCCTGGGGTGCTTCGTTTGCTACCACGTAAATGGAGAGCGGCCCCGTGGCTACATTGCCCTTTCCGTCCGTAATACTGACCTGGATGCTTTCGACTCCCGAAAAGCCCGCATCCGGCGTATAGGTGAAGCCACCCTCCGGAACGGTGCCACTGAAGTTGCCATTTTCCGGAAGCGTGTAGGAGATCCAGCTTAGTTCGTCGCCTTCCGGGTCCACATCGTTGGCGAGGTGCCCAGGAGCGGCTACCACCAGCGGCGTGCCCTGCGGGGTGGTATACACATCGGGGACGGCCTGGGGAGGGTAGTTTTCCTCGACGTAAATTAGCAGTAAGCCGGTGGCAATGTTGCCTTGCCCGTCGGTGATGCTGACCGTAATCGATTCCGTGCCCGAGAATCCCACATTCGGCGTGTAGGTAAAGCCCCCCTCCGGAACCGTGCCACTAAGGTTGCCATTCTCGGGAAGGGTATACGAGATCCAGCTGAGCTCGTCGCCCTCGGGGTCCGTATCGTTCGCCAGGTGCCCCGGAGCGACCACCACCAGCGGTTCGCCCTGCTGGGTGGTATAGACGTCCGGGATGGCGCGGGGACCATAATCATTCTCGACCAGAATAAGGAGCAGACCGGTGGCCGAATTACCCTGCCCGTCAGTGATGCTAACCCTAATGGTGTCAATCCCCGAAAACCCCGCAGCCGGGGTATAGGTGAAGCCACCCTCCGAAACCGTTCCGCTTACGGTACCATTATTCGGGATCGAATAGGAGCTCCAGCGCACCTCGTCGCCCTCCGGGTCGGTGTCGTTGGCCAGGTGCCCGGGCGCAGCGACCACCAGGGGTTCGTTGCGCGGGGTGGTGTATACATCGGGAAAGGCCACGGGAGGCCGGTTAACCGCCGATCCGCTCTTTTGTCTGCCCCGGCCCTTGGTAAGCGCACTACCGGGAGACAGAACCTTCCCGTCCCAAACGCGAAGCCAGACTTCGCCCGTAATCGGAGTAAGAGGGCGGGATAAGCCCCTGACCTCGCCGTTCTTTACATCCCGTACACTTCCGGCGACTTGCGCCGGTTTTTTGACCTTCTGTGGTGGTATTAAATTGCTTCCTTTCACGGCTACCGTTCTTTCCGTAGCGGGCCGCGTTAGGTCCGTGCTCGGCCGGGCTTTGACCGAACCGGTGGTACCCGTGGTGACTGAGGGATCGTTTTCGGCGGCCTTGCCGGAAGCTGCTTCCGGTATTTGAGCCGCTCCCGGTACCTGTAAAACGGATCCGTATCGGTGCGGCGGCAAGGCGGGTGTAGCCAACACCTTTGCGGTAGTCTGAAAGGGGATCGAAGACGGTAACAGCTGTCGGTTCCGGATCCTGGTGACGAGCGCAGAATCAATCCCCGGCAGGAACACTTCGGAAGTTGCGGCGGACGCCCCCGGCAGCTGTAGGGCAGCCGAATTTGGTAAGGCGATGACTGGAGTCGCTTTGGTCGTCTGTGCGATCGCAATTTGGCTACCCAGCAGAATAGCGGTAAACAACAGGATGCGGGGCGTACCATACCACATTTGGCCAGCAAGTAGGCGGAAGTAAGCGTATTCCATAGATTGACGTTGATATAGCTACCGTGAGTTAATGAGGCCCCACCAACCCGCAATCTCTGTACCGTGCTAGCCCGCACCGGGGCGGGCCGTAGCGTATCGTATCGGAGTACAGGTTGATCGGGCTAGCGTACATAATGTAGAGGTTTATTTCCATGAAAACCAATCCGTTACACCATCGACACCCACATTTCAGGCAAAAAACTTGTTTAAACTTTAAACTACCTAGGAACCTGCCCTGATTTACCATAACCGGTACCATCTGCCGCTCTCGGACAACAGGAACTTATCCGGAGCTGCGCAACAAGCCAGCGTATCTTCGGTGCCATGCGTGGAAAGCGACTTCTTCCCTCCCTATCCGCCGGCCTACTGGTGGCTGCCACCGGGGTCGGTGCGGGTGACCTGGTCATCTCCGCCCTGGCCGGTGCCCAGTACGGGCTGACCCTACTGTGGGCGATCGCCATCGGGGCGGTACTGAAATATGTCCTCAACGAAGGCCTGGCCCGCTGGGAGCTCGCCACCGATACGACCCTGCTCGAGGGTTGGGTGGAGCGACTCCCACGCATCATTCCCCTCTACTTCGGCGTGTACCTCTGCTTCTGGGCCTTTTTGGTGGCCGGCACCCTGATCTCCTACACCGGGGTGGTGGCCCAAACCGTGCTTCCCCTACCCTTCTCCGACCAGGTGAGCACGGCGATCTGGGGAGGCTTGCAATCCGTCCTCTCCCTGTTACTGGTGCGTTACGGCGGCTTTCGGGG
>JBASAV010000392.1:0-2004 GCA_049650785.1 Lewinella sp.
TGCTGGTGGTGAGCTATGGCCTGCTCCCCTTCGAAGGAGATGCGCTGGCCGAAAAACGCTTCGGTACGATCGTACTGGATGAAGCGCAGGCTATTAAGAATCGTGGCACCAAGCGTAGCCAGATTGCGATGAAGCTACAGGGTGATTTCCGGGTAGCAACCACCGGTACGCCGATCGAGAACCACCTGGGGGAGCTGTGGAACCTGTTCACCTTCCTCAACCCCGGACTGCTGGGTACTTTCCAGCGCTTCAACGAGAAATACACCATTCCGATCACCCGGAATAACGATAATGAGCGCCGGCAGCAATTGCGTCGCCTGATCCAGCCCTTCATCCTGCGTCGCCGTAAGGAGGAAGTACTGGAAGAACTACCGCCCAAAACGGAAGTCACCCTCACGGTGGAGCTTTCCGCACCGGAACGTGCCTTCTACGAAGCGCTGCGGCAGCGTGCCCTGGAGAGTATCGACGACAGCGAAGGACCGAACCGCCGCTTCCAGATTCTGGCCGAGCTAATGAAATTACGCCAGGCAGCCTGCCATCCTAAATTGGTGGACCCCGACGTTGATATCGATAGCAGCAAGCTGGAACTACTTGCCGAAACAGTTCAGGAACTCCGCGAGAACGGTCACAAGGCACTGATATTCAGTCAGTTCGTTCGCCACTTAAAGATTGTCGAACAGTGGGCGATTGCCAACGACGTACCCTACCAGTATCTCGACGGCAGCACTCCCGGCCCCAAGCGCGACGATGCCGTACAGGCCTTCCAGCGGGGCGAGGGAGATATCTTCCTCATCAGTCTTAAGGCGGGTGGTACGGGACTTACCCTTACCGCGGCCGACTACGTCCTGCACCTCGATCCCTGGTGGAACCCCGCCGTGGAGGATCAGGCCAGCGACCGGGCCCACCGCATCGGTCAGCAGCGACCGGTCACGGTGTACCGATTCGTCTCCGAGAACACTATTGAGGAGAAAATTGTGAAATTGCACGCTGAGAAGCGAGATCTGGCCGACAGCCTCCTCGCCGGAACCGAACAGAGCGCCAGCCTCAGCGCCAATGACCTATTAGACCTCATCAAGCATGCCTAAGTCGATCTACAGTCCCAATCTCCACGTCTACACCGACGGTCAGGAAGTCGCCCGCGCCTTCGCCGATCACTTGGTCAAGAAGCTGGAGGAAAAAGAAGAAGGTCCCTTCTACTGGGCGCTGTCGGGCGGCTCTACCCACAAGCTACTGTTCAAACTGCTGGCGGCGGAGTATAAAGACAAGATCGACTGGAGCCGGCTGCACTTCTTCTGGGGTGATGACCGGATGGTCTCCTACGACAGCCCCGAAAGTAACTACGGGGAGGTACGTACGCTGCTGTTCAAGCATGTTCCGGTAGTGGAGGACCAGATCCACCCCGTCCCCACCGATCTGGAGCCGGAAGCCGCCGCGGAGGCCTACGCCGCCACCATCTCGGAGCTCCTCCCCCAGAATTCGGACGGCCTGCCCATTTTCGACCTCAACATGCTCGGCATGGGCGGAGACGGGCACACTGCCTCCATCTTTCCCGATAACATGGCTCTGCTCACTTCCGATAAGATCTGCGCCGTAGCCACCCACCCGGAATCCGGCCAGCAGCGGGTTACCCTCACGGGCCCGGTCATCGATGCCTCCGACGAGGTCATCTTCCTCATCACCGGTGGTTCCAAGACCCTCCGCGTGGCTCAGATCATTAACCGCGAGCAACTGGCGGATACCTTTCCCGCCGCCCACATCCAGCCTACCTCCGGTGAACTACACTGGTTTCTCGATCGCGCCGCCGCCAGTGAGGTGGGTTATTGATCCACACCGTATCTTTGCCCCGCAAAATTTAGCCCCATGACCTCCCGCGAAGCCGTTACCGCCACCGATCAGCCGCATACCTCCACCGGTAAATACTGGCTGTATTTCTTGATCAGTGCGGTTATTTTCTTCCTGATGCTGATCTTTTTGAATCAGTGGTTTTGGGTATCTATGCCGTTC
>JBASAV010000393.1:0-2441 GCA_049650785.1 Lewinella sp.
ATTCTCTCCGGTGAAGGCCGTTTGTTCCAGATCGACCACGGTGGCCGGTGTCCAGCCGGTTACCTCGTATTCAGCGGTGGACCAGCCGGCAATGGCTGCTTCCTGCCGAGCATCGTACACTTCTCCCTGGAAGAAGCTGCCGTAGCGCACGGGGCCGTCGTCGTAGTACTGCCAGTCCTGCTCGTTGGTCGTTATTACCTCCGAGCGGCCATCGGCGTACTCGACCAGCAGCATCGCCAGTAGGGAGGGTCGGTCGCCGAAGTAGTTCCAGTTGGCGCCGGTGAAGGTGTAGTTGCCGCTCCACCAGCCCTCGCCGAGCCAGGCGCCCAGGGCATTGGAAGAATCGGCTTTGATGCGGTCGGTCACGTCGTAGGTCTGGTAAAGCTGCGTCTCGTCGTACTGGGTGAGGCCGGGATTGAACCAGTCCTCCCCTACCCGCTCGCCGTTGAGGTACATCTCGTACACGCCGCGACCGGTTACGTAAAGTCTGGCGGCTGCAACGTCCCCTTCGGCGTCAAAGCTGGTGCGCAGCATCGGCGCGGCGTTCCGGCTCGGATCGGCGACGAAGAAGGTCCCGTCCGTGCCGCCGCTCACGCGGTAGCCCCCTTCGGTGACGCGGAGCTTGTCCTCCTCCACGTCGCTAAAAACGCCGGTATAGGAACTGGCTTCCAGGTCTTCCGTCCATAGCAGGTTAGACGGAGCACGGTAGTGCCGGATCTCGAGGTCGGAGAAGGTAGCCTCCTGACCGGCAGGTACCGCGAAGCCGATATCGGCCAGCATGGGGAAGGCGATGTAGTCGCCGCTCGGGCCGTTGGGGTTTAGGACGAGCCCACCGCGACCAAAGCCTCCGCTGTAGTAATTCTCGTGGTCGGTTCCGATCTCCGTTCCGTTGAGGTATATGCGGGTGGTCCCGAATACGCTACCGATCGTCACGTCGTGCCGCCCGTATTCATCGGCCGCGCCAAGCACCGAATCCGGCAGGGCAATGGCGTAGAGCGGCCGGTCGGACGCATCGTCCGGGTGGTAACCGACGCGGTAAATATTGAACATGGGCTGCTCACCACTTATGTCCAATTCCAGGCGGATGTAGGAGCTGTCGGCCTCCGCTTCGATGGAAAAAATGTTCTTGTATTGATCCTGTAACCGGATATCGTTGACCCCGAAAAGGAAGGAGGCGGTCTCGCTGCCCGACGCTTCATCCAGTTGCATGGCATAGCTCACCCGAAACACCGACAGGTAATGCGCCTGCAGCACCTGGTCAGCCTCGCCCCCACCGATCCACTGCGCGCCCTGCCAGGCAGCTTCCGTGGCATTCAACAGGCCGGTCTCGAACCAGGAGGTGGCGGAATAGCTGCTGTCCCGCTCGTCGTATACCGTAACCGCCCAATCGTAGCGCGTCGTAGGTTCCAGTCCTTCCCCGGCGTAGGGGATGCCGAGCGCGGTTCCGCTGTTGACCCGGCCACTTTTCCAGACCTCCGTACCAGCTTCATCGGTCACGGTCAGCGCATAAGCGGTCTGCTGGATGCCGTGCCGGTCGGTGTCTCCCGCCATCTGCCAACTGAAGCGTGGGACTTGTACGTCGATGCCCAGTGGTGTAGGGGTATACTCTACCTCCAGGGCGGTGGGTTGCTGGGCGGCCAATCGGCTCCAGGCGGCCAGCATGATAACGATGAAGATCCAGAGTAATATCGACCCGGAGCGGCGATTAGGTCCCCCGGAAAAGAAGCTGTTGGTCGGCATGATCGATGAGCGTAGTCAGGTAAGAAAGCAGTCACATATTACACCTTCCTGCGCGGGTGGACAAACGCCTACAGATTATTCGGGCGGCGGAGCGCGGGGGGAAAAAGCTCCTTTCCTGCGCACCGTCGCAAAAAATTCGCCTTATTTTAAAACAAATTGTTCCAAATAGACATCTATAAGAAACAGCTACCATGAAAGTCGAAGTAAACGAAAAACCCCGCCTCGAGAACGGTCGCCACGTCGTGACCATCACCGATATATCCGAAGGGAAGAGCGAATACAAGGGCATCCCCTTCTTTGCCGCCCGTATGGAAACCGACGAAGGATTCGTCGAGCAGCGCTTCTACGACAGCGAGCCCAGCAAGCCGATCCTGGCCGAGTTGATGCGCGCCGTGGATATGGAAGGAAAAACCCTCGACACCAATAAGCTCAAGGGCAAAAAGCTGAGCGTGGAAGTACACGAACGCAGCTACCCCGACCCCGATACCGGGCAGGAAAAAACCATCACCGAAGCCGGCCACTTTCAAAAAGTGGGCGAGGCCGATACGAGCGACGAGCCGAAATAGTCATACCTCCGTCTAATTAAGGAGACATTTGATCGGAATAGGGCACGGGACAGTAACTCCCGCGCCCTATTCGTCGTTAGGCCCCTGTGAAGATTACTCGACTATTCGCCGGCCTGCTCCTGCTCGCCCTTTCCC
>JBASAV010000394.1:0-14639 GCA_049650785.1 Lewinella sp.
GCCGTGGAGTACCGTTATCGGAATGGCCGTCGTATCGGTACCGTCAGTGAGGGGGATCAGGAAATCCTTCCGCGTGCCGGGCTCCACCGTTTCTCCACCGAAGGCGAAGGACCTTTGCCCGATCAGGCAGAATGGACTGCACAGCAATAGAAGAATGAGGCGGTGAGATAAGCACATACGAAAGGGTTTAAATCCGGTGGTCACGCACCGTAGCGTCGGTCGAGCACGTACACCACTCCAACACCCAACGTATAGGCGATCAGGTCCGGAATGCTAAATCCCGTACCGATCACGATCTCCGCCAGCCGAATGCCCTGCAGCCCGAGGACCTCCACGATGCGGAACAGCTGGGCAAACTCCACGGCAAAGGCAAACAGCAGGGTAACCACGGCGAGGGGCAGCGGCGGCCGGTCAATGAAGGTGCGCAGAAAGCAGTAGATCAGGATCACCACCAGGAAGTCGCCCCCGTAAGGGCGTACGATGGTGTCCCGGACGTAGAGGGCAATTAGCACCTCCACGATGAATAACAGCAGGGTAAGGAGTAGGTAAAAGGGCCTGAAGGTGAACATACAGTCGGTCGAAAGCGGGAGGGTATCCCGCAAAAATAAAGGCCCGACGACATCCACGGGGAAGGGGATGTCGCCGGGCCTTTAACCGGGTCTACTGGGGTCAGGGGTTACTCCGTGACCACCAGCCGTTGCGAGATCGTTTCCTGACCCGCCCGCACGCGGACGAGATACAGGCCCGCGGGGCGGTTGCTCATGTCGAAGTCCAATTCGTGGGTACCGGCATCGGCGCGGAATTCCCACTCCTCCACGGTCCGACCCTGGGCGTCGCTCAGGGTAACCTGACCGGCTTCCCGGTCCTGACCAAGGCGCAGTTCGAGGTGTACGGCACCGTTGGTCGGGTTCGGGTAGAGGTCGACCTGCATGTCATCAACGGCGTCCGCGAGGATGCCGGCACTCACCGGTACGAAGCGGAAATCGTCGTTCTCATTCGAGGTACAAGGCCACTGGATGGCATTGCCTCCGTTCGAGCGGGCGCCTCCCTCAATGTTGAGGCATTTGTCGCTGTGGCTGGCAATCACGTGGAAGTAATTGTCACCGACCGATTCGATGCGCCACTGTTGATTAGCGCCGCCGACGTAAGTCCACTGGTGCACGTTCGCGCCGTTCTCGGTGCTGATGCCCGACACGTCCATGGCCTTACCGCTGTGCTCGTTGGTGATCTGGTAGACGTCATCGCCGAGATGGACGAGATTCCAGCGCTGAGAACGCAGATCCCGCGGCCGGAACTGTACGATATTACCCCCATCGGCCTGTGAGCCCCCGTCGATACGCAGCTGTCTTCCGCTGTGGCGGGCGGTCATATAGTACTGGCCGTCGGGGATGATCGCAGCGTTGTCGCCGCCACCACCACCGCCACCACCACCGGTGCCGCAGTCGTAGCCGCTACAGCCGGTGCCGGAAGCGCGGCTGCGGATTCGGTTACCGGGCTGGTCGCCGAATCCGTTGGTGAAGTTGATGCCGACGTTGGAGAGGTGGCAGTAGCTCATGATGGTGCCGCCGTTCTGCGGGGTCGTGCCGGTTGCCGCGCACCCGCCGCTCGGGGAGTAGCAGTTGTCGATGGGCGTATCGTTGCCGTTCCAGGCGCAGTCGTGGGTATGCGGCGAACCGAAGTTGTGGCCGAGCTCGTGGGCCAGTACCATGACGGTCCAGGAGAAGTTGGGGACCGCCCGGTAGCCGTTATCGATTCCGGATAGCCCGTAGCCGTAGGTACCACTGCAGAGCACGTCGAGGTAGGCCACGCCACCGCCGCCGCCGCGGTGTACATAGTGGGCCAGGCTGCCGTCCACGCGGTTACTGGCGCGGTAGGAGCGGTACTGTCCGAGGTTGGTGTAGAAGGGCTCGCGGGTCGTCCAGACCTGGGTGCCGCTGATGGTGATGTCGATCTCTTCGTTGGCGTAGAGCGTGGCCACCTCGGCGAAGGCACCCTGCATGAAGGCAACCGCCCCGCTGGTGCCGCCCTGCTCGACGTAGATTTCCTGGCCGATGTCGAGGTAGATCCCGAAACAGCCGTCCACCTTGCCGACGATCCCGTCGGGCTTGGACTTGTCCAGCGGGGGGCGGACGACGTCCGGTTCGAGCACTTCGCAGTCGAGGTCGGAAAATTTGTCCCGGATCTGTAAGTCGTCGTAAAACAGATAGGCGTCTTCGCCGTCAAGCTTGACGAGGTTCAGCTCACCCGATTCGCCGGGCAGGCTTACGAGGCCCATCACTTCGCCGTCGATGATACTCAGTACCGCCAGGGAACCGGTCTGGTCCAGCACCTTGCCACGGTAGAAGACCCCTTCGGGGGCATCCGCCACCACGCGATTGGCGGGCATTTCGATGACTTCGAAGTTGGGGCCGAGGAGGTCGAAGCGGGCCAGGTCCAGGGAGAGGGTGCCCCGACCACCGGGGTCGGGCAGTTCGATCTGTAGGGTGGCGGGCTGGTCGGCGATCAGGCGCGTGGCTTCGGCATCGTCCAGCGTCAGGACGGTGAATTCGGTGAGGTCGGCGTCACGGGCACTGACCCGTTGGGATAGGTCCGGAGAATCCGCCGAACGGAAAAGCTCGGTTTGAGCGTGGGCCGTCGTGCCGAAAAGCAGGGCAAACAACAGCAGCAGGAAGGGTAGGTGGGCCCCGCGGGAGCGGGCGGAAGCGGTAAGGTTGTAAATACTTTGCGAGTAAAAATTAGTGTGCATACGACATTGGTTTTAGATGACGTCATCCGGCCCGTGCTTCCGCCCCGTACGCCTGCCGGCCACCCATGCGCATCGTTCGGACCGGACCCGGGGGACCACAAGACCGACCGACTTTCAGGGGGAAAGCGGGGTACAATAGCGAAAACTAACTGGGGGGATTGGTAGCCTGGGGAACTCCGGATGGGCGGACGAAATCAGTCCTTTTGAATAGATGCTTTACAACGAAGTCAGCGTGACCCGATCGCCGGCTATACCACCGAAAGATCGGGAACGATACCTTCTAGACGGGGTGAAAGTAGTCTAAAATTCACAAACCCTAAAATTTGGGTTGTTAAATGACGTTGGCGGGAAGGCCTACTTCCTGCGCTCCGGCGCCCAAAAAAATAATTCCGCGGCCGCGAATAAGCAGGAGCCATTCAGGAGGGCGCCGGTGCGCGGGAACGAACGGGTAACGTAATTTCGCGTACATGCCCCTACCCATACTCACCGAAGATCAGGCCAGATGCCTGGATGCGGCCCTAGTTTCGGAAGACCACGCACCGGTGGCCAAGCTGGTCGAACTGTTGAAGGCGGAGGGGTGGAAGGAGTCGACGGGCAGGCCGTTCACCGCCACGGTGGTCAGCATCAACCTGCGCTCGTTGGTACCGGATCTGGAGGCCGTCTACGGTTACGTGACCTGTCCCCCCGCCCGGCGCAAGGAACTCCTGGCGTGGCGGGGCAGGGCGGATAATCCTTACCTGTCCCACCTAGCCGCGCGTGCCTTCCGGCGGGAAACCACCGAAGGACAGGATCGCTACTTCGTTCGCCCCAGCTACCCGACCGTGGCCGGACTGGCCCTGCTGGCCAATGACCACCCTGCCTACCGGTCGGCCAGCCAATTCGCCAACCGGCACACCTGGTACGGGTCGCGGGAATTCCTCCTGCTGGATACCCTCTTTGAGATCGACGAGCCGGCCTTCTGGACCTGGCGCGACGTCGACTTCCGGCGCGAATACCTGGAACGCTGCGGGCGCGCGCCCTTCCGGCTCGGGAAAGACCGACGCCGACTCATCGTGGATCTGCTCCGGCGGGACGACCTGCTAGGTTTCGAGAACTTTCGCCTGGCCGAGCGGGCGGGGCTTTTCTGTATACCCGACCTGCTCCACGATTCCGCCGCCCGGGAAGCCCACTTCGACCTCGACCTGCTGTGTGGCTTAGTGATGGGCGAAACGGTGGAGCCGGAACTCCTGCTGGCCAGGCTCCGCTCCGCCGAGGGCGAGATGGACTACATCGACGTACCCCTGTTCGTGGCGGCCTTCCGCTCCGGTGCGGCCGATGCGCGTGTACTGGAGCAGGCAGTGTCCGCCTATACCCATACCACGGCGCCGATCGCCGTCGAAACCTTCCGTCTCTGGCTGGACGATCAACTGGGTGCTTCGATCGGGGAGGGGGACCTGAACGAGATACTCGAGCAAGAGGGGGAGGTTTCGTGCCTCGATACGGTGATAATTCTGTGGGTGGCCTCCTGGCTGGGGCTGCGACTGCCCGATGCCTTCCGCGAAACAACCATCCGCGGGCTCGATCAGCTGGACCACCTGCCATGGATCTACGGGGAGACCCTGCACGGACTGGCCGCCCTGCATCCCCTGCATCCGCACGCCAGGGGCTGGCAAAGCCGCGCCGACGACCTGGCCCGGCAGCACGGGTTCACCTACCTGCTCGGGCTGCAATCCGCCCGGCCGCGCTGGGAAAGTGCCCTGCGGGAAGTAGAGCAACTGACCCTTCGCAGCCAGCGTACGCGCCCCGTCGTGGAGCATCTCCCGGAATACCGCACCGTCTGGATCGTCGATCTGGACCGGCGGGACATCTACCCGAAGGAGCAAAAACTGGGCAAGAAAGGCTACTCCAGGGGGCGCAAGCTGAAGTGGACCGATCTCTTCTCCGTCCACCGTCGTAGCTACCGACAGCCGGCTGACCTGAACGCCGTCTACGGCCTGCTCTACGCCGACGGCCGGCCAGTCCGGACGGACTACTACGTACAGGAAGAACTGGTCGTCGTCCTCTTCGAGCGGCTGCTGTACGAACTGGCCGGGCACCCCCACCTCTACCTGGGCGAAAGCAAACGCCTGCCGTTGACCGTCGTCCGCGGCGAGCCTACGGTCACCGTGGAGGATCAGGAGGCCACGCTCCGGCTGCGCTTCGATCCGCCGGTGGAGCGACCGGGCCGCTACCAGCTGAAGTGGATGACCTCCACCCGCTGCGTCGCCTACGAATTCAGCGAGCGACAGCTGGCGCTGGCCCGGGCGGTGGGCTTCGGGGTGGAAGTACCCGCAGCGGCCCGCGAACGATTGGAAGCCACCCTGGAGGGGATGCGTGGCGACGTGAGCGTACAGTCGGATACCGACCTCCACCGCGATGACCTGCCCCTGGTGAAGGGCTCCACGCGGCTGCGGGTACACCTCGTCCCCCTGGGCGAAGGCTACCAGGTGCAACTGCTGGTACGCCCGCTGGCCGACCTGCCGCTCTATCATCCGCCGGGGGAGGGGAGGGCGCGCAGCCTGGTGGCGGGGGAGGATGGCCGCCGGATCCTGGAACGCGACCTGCAGGCGGAAACCCGCGCCGCCCGGGTGCTGACGGAGGAATGTCCCTCCCTGGGCGCTGCCGGTCCGGGCGACTACGAATGGATGCTAGGCGACGAGCACGCCGCCCTCACTTTTCTCCTGGAGATCCAGCCGGCGGTGCGCGAGGACCGCGTGGAGGTCGAATACCCCCGTGGCGAGCCGCTGCGGCTGGACGGGGTGGCGGACTTCGAGGATCTGAAACTCCGGGTCGGTAAAAAGCGCGACTGGTTCGAGGTGACCGGCGGGGTGCAGCTGGACGAAAACCGCGTCCTGGACCTCCAGCTGCTACTGGAACAACTCCGAAACAGCAAGAGCGGGTTCGTCAAACTGGAGGCGGGGGAATTCATAGCCCTGACCGACGAGTTGCGCGAGCGGATCCTGCAAATGGAAGGGATGCTGCATAAGCGGGGTAAAAGTCTGCAGCTTCCCACCCTCGCCGCGGAGCCCTTCGGAGAATTGCTGCAGGGCTTCGGGGAAGTGACGTACGATGACGAATGGCAGCAGGCGCTGGACCGCATTGGGTCGGCCCGTACCCTGCGCCCCGCCGCCCCCCAAAACTTCGACGCCGAGCTACGGCCTTACCAGCGGGAGGGTTACGACTGGCTCTGCCGCCTGGCCACCTGGGGGGTAGGGGCCTGCCTGGCCGACGATATGGGGCTCGGCAAGACCATACAGGCGCTGGCCTTGCTGACGATGCGGGCGGAGCAGGGGCCCGCGCTCGTGCTGGCTCCGGCATCGGTGGTCCGCAATTGGCGGGCGGAGTGCGAACGCTTCGCTCCAGCACTTCGCCCGGTTTTGCTGGCCAGGCGAAGCGATACGTATATGCTGGAACAGATCGGACCCGGGGACCTGCTACTGGTCAGTTACGGCTTACTGACGTACGTCATCGACGAGTTGGCCGCCATCTCCTACGGCACGCTGGTGCTGGACGAGGCCCAGGCCATCAAGAATCCGACGACCAAGCGGGCGCAGGCCGTGCGTGACCTGTCGGCCGGTTTTCGCATCGCCACCACGGGTACGCCGATCGAGAATCACCTGGGCGAACTATGGAGCCTCTTCCGCTTCCTGAACCCGGGCCTGTTGGGGAGCCGGAAGGCCTTCAACGAAAAGTACGGCGCACCGATCGCGGCGGGGGACCCGGTGCTGCGCGACCAGCTACGCCGGCTGGTGCAGCCCTTCATCCTGCGGCGACGGAAGGACGAGGTACTGCGGGAGCTGCCCGCGAAGACCGAAGTGGTACTGACCGTCACGCCGAATACCGAAGAGGCCGCCCTTTACGATGCCATCCGGCGGGATGCCCTGAAGGAGATCGCCGAAGCCCCGCCGGACAAGAAAAAATTTATCGTACTGCGACAGCTGACCCGGCTGCGGCAGGCGGCGTGTCATCCGCGACTGGTGCGGCCGAACAGCAAGGGGGCGAGCGCCAAACTGGAGCTGGTGGGCGAGACGATTCGGGAACTACTGGACAATGGGCACCAGGCCTTGATCTTCAGTCAGTTCGTCAAGCACCTGAAAATCGTGGAGGACTGGGTGAAAGCCGCCGGCATACCCTACCAGTACCTGGACGGCTCCACGCCGGGCAAGGAGCGGGCGCGGCGGGTCGATGCCTTTCAGGCCGGCGAGGGGGAGCTTTTCCTCATCAGCCTGAAGGCGGGCGGCACGGGACTGAACCTGACGGCGGCCGATTACGTCCTGCATCTCGACCCCTGGTGGAACCCCGCCGCCGAGGACCAGGCCAGCGACCGGGCGCACCGGATCGGGCAGCAACGGCCGGTCACCGTGTACCGCTTCGTGACCGAGGGCACCATCGAGGAGCAGGTACTGGCCCTCCACGCCGACAAGCGTGACCTGGCCGACCAGATCCTGGCGGGTACCGGCCAATCGGCGGGGCTGCAGGTCGATGAGGTGCTGCGAATGCTCAGCGCAACTTAGCGCGCCTTCTTTTCTTTGCGGATCATCTCCGTACCCTTTCTCTACTCTTTTCCTTCCCACCCTATGATCATTCGCCAGTTTCTCCCCATTGAGTACATCTTCGACAAGATCAAGATCCCCTTCTTTATCGTGCTCTTCGGCGCCACGGCCTTCGACATCCTGCCGCTGCTCCTGGAGGACCGCCTGCCCGAATTCCCGATCAACATCGCTACCACGCTGGGTATCGCTATCTCGATCCTGCTATCGTTCAAGATCGGGCAGTCGTATGACCGCTGGTGGGAGGCCCGCAAGATCTGGGGGGCCATCGTGAACGACTCCCGATCCCTGGTGCTGCAGCTTCAACTGTATCTCCAGGACGGTGACCCCGCGGTCCGCGCCATGGCTTACCGGCAGATCGCTTGGTGCTACGCGCTTACCCGCTCGCTGCGGGAGCAGGACCCGCTGCAGGATCTCGGCGGTCTGCTACCCGGGGAAGAACTGCAGGCCCTGCGTCGCCACCAGAATGTGCCCCTGGGCATCCTCGGGCGGCAGATCGAATCGGCCAAGGACCTCAGCGGGTCGGAGCTGCTCGATAACTTCAGCCGCCTGCAGATCGACGAGACGCTGGTGCGGCTAACGGCCTCCATGGGCAAATGCGAGCGCATCAAGAATACCGTATTCCCCACCAACTACCGCAAGGGGCTGCACGCGGCGATTTACCTGTTCGTGATCTTCCTCATCCTGTCGGCACCCTTTACCCTCAGTATCGTCATGGAGGTGCTCATCGTGCTGCTCATCGCCATGGTCTTTTTCTTCCTGGAGAAGGCGGCCTACCTATTACAGGACCCCTTCGAGAACCTACCTACCGATACGCCGATGAGCGCGATCAGCCGCACGATCGATATCAACATCCGCCAGCTGCTCGGGGAAACGGAACTGCCCCCCAAGGTGGAGCCGGAGGCATTTTACCTAATGTAGCGATCAGCTATTATGGCGGCGGAGCGCAGGAGAATAGCCTGACAAGTACAATGGATACACCTACGGTAATTACGATGGCTAAACATGCATTACCTAAGGTTGAATGTGCCATTTACGACATAAAAAGAGGCTTTGTGGCATCAAAAGGCTATAAAGTGCGGATGGAAGACTAAACACGGATGAACCTATTTACGACGCCTGACCATTAGGATAGCGGATACTCACTAATTACCTTTCGCCCACCCCTCTGTGACCTCTGGCCGCTGAATACGGGTATACTTTGTAATCAACCTAACTACAAGTCAACGACTTTTATGCAAACCAACCATTTACCATTTTCCACCACGCTCAAGCGGACACTCGGTGCCGCGCTGCTCTTCCCCCTTCTTTTTACCGCCTGTACGGAGGATACGGAAGAGGTGATTGCCCCGCAGGAGGCCGACATTCCCCAGATCATCGAACTCGCTCCCAATCCCGATAAGTGGCTGACCATCGAAGCCAGTGACGTCGCCGAGATGGAAGAGCTAGGCAAGAAGAAGCGGGCCACCACGGCCCCCGGTCCGGATCGCGGCCGCTTCAACATCACCCTGAAATTTATCGTGCCGGTCACGGACGAGCAGGAACAAGTGTTTAACGACGCCGCCGGCCGCTGGGAGCGCATCATCATTAAGGACGTACCTTCGTTCACCGGTACCATTCCTTCGGCTTTCGAGGGTTTCCCCCCCGCCATTGACGGCACCGTGGACGACATCCTCATCGAGGTCGCCCTCGCGCCCATCGACGGCGCCGGTGGCATCCTCGGACAGGCTGGTCCCCGCTTCGTGCGTACCGAGGATAACCTGACGCTCTCGGGTGTCATGTTCTTCGACGTGGCCGACCTGGCCTTCCTCGACGAACTCGGGCTGTTCGAAGAAGTGATCATCCACGAGATGGGTCACGTGCTCGGCGTTGGTACCCTTTGGAACTTCGGCGGCAGAAGCCTGCGGGAATTCAATTCCGAAGGCCTTCCTTACTTCGACGGTCGCCAGGCCAACGTTTTCTGGAACGCCGAAGGCGGTACCTACGAACTTCCCATCGAAGACCAGTTTGGCCCCGGTACGCAATTCAGCCACTGGAAAGAAGCTACCCTCAACAACGAACTGATGACCGGCTTCCTGAACCTGGGCGAGAACCCCCTCAGCCGCATCACCGCCGGCTCCATGCGTGACCTCGGTTACGGTGCCGCCATGGTGGGCGAAAGCTACGACCTGCCCGACGGCGCGATGGGTGTCCCCATCAATGGCGACGAGATCGACATGGACGAACAGGAAGACAACGGTGCCGGTATCCACATTGCCGCCCGCGAGATCACCCTGCTGCCGATTGGCTCGGTCACGGTCAAGTAACCTGCTAACAGGGTAGGGGCTTCGGCCTTTACCGTTTGAATATTTCGGAACCCCCGCACGGACTTTGGTTTGTGTGGGGGTTTTTGTGTTCTACCTATTGGTGATTATAGGGCTGTCCGCCCTTGCCGGCACTAAGTCGATCTTTTGATTCGACACCACCCTCTCGGCTAGGAGTTTACTTGTGGACATTGTGCCCAGCGTAGCAATCGTTAGTCAGCAGGCTATTCTGGTTGATGGATTCCAAAGTACGTTCGGGCTGGAAGCCGGATGCTTTCTATTGGCCTTACTAGAAAACCCATGAAAACGCTTCAAGGCATGCACCATTTTTTTGTGTTGGCCCACGGTGCGGCTACAACATAATCGCTTAACCTGTGCTACAAAACACATATAAAAGGCAGGGGGCGGACAGAATTTCGATCCACACCATTTTGGTGCAATAGCATTAGCATCCCGGCGCGACGTGGGCTAACTTGTCTGTTCGCCGACTATTTATCTTGTCAAGACAAGGGTGTCGGCGCATTTTGTCCCCATACAACCACAATCCATAATTCAATCCGTTACCATATGACACTTAAAACTTTACACTTTGTCAACTTCGGCAGGGTGCTCTGTGCCGCCCTGCTTTTCCCTGTCCTGTTCACTGCCTGTGCGGAAGATACCGAGGAGGTCATCGCTCCCCTGCAGGAAGATGCTGCCCCGCAGCAGATCATCCAACTTGCGCCGGCGCCCGATAAGTGGGTGACCATCCGCGCCAGTGAGGAGGCGGAAATGGAAGACCTTAGCAAGAAGCGGCGCGCCACCCAGGCCGGTGGCCCGGACCGCGGTCGCTTTAACATCACCCTGAAGTACATCGTACCCGTCACCAAAGAGCAGGAGCAGGTATTCAGCGACGCCGCCGGCCGCTGGGAGCGCATCATCATCAAAGACGTACCTTCCATCACCGGTACGATCCCTTCGGCCTTCGAAGGCTTTCCCCCCGCCGTTGACGGCACCGTGGACGACATCGTCATCGAGGTGGCCCTGGCCCCCATCGACGGTGCCGGTGGCATCCTGGGCCAGGCCGGTCCCGTCTTTGTACGCAACAGTGACAACTTGCCCCTATCGGGAGTCATGTTCTTCGACGTGGCCGACCTGGCTTTCCTGGACGAGCTCGGCCTGTTCGAAGAGGTCATCGTACACGAAATGGGTCACGTACTGGGGGTAGGTACGCTGTGGGACTACGGTGGTCGCAACCTGCTCCGCGGTGAGGAGACCAACCCCTACTACGCCGGAAAGCTAGGCAACCTCTTCTGGAAAATAGAGGGAGGCAGAGACCGACTACCCGTGGAAGACATGGGAGGACCCGGCACCGCGCTGGGCCACTGGCGCGAATCTGTCCTGCGCAACGAGCTCATGACCGGTTTCCTGAACCTGGGTGAAAATCCCCTGAGTCACATCACGGCCGCTTCCATGCGTGATCTCGGCTACGGCGCCATTCCCCTCGGTGAGCGCTACGACCTGGAGCGAGGTACTCCCGGTGTCGATCCCAACGACGACACCACCCCCCCCGACGTGGAGGACCCAACGGCCGGCATTGACATTGCGGCGCGGGAGATCACCCTACGGCCGATCGGCGAGGTAGTGATCAAGTAACCTGCTAATAGGGTAGGGGCTTCGGCCTTTGCCATTTGAACATCCAGGAACCCCCGCACGGACTTTGGTTTGTGTGGGGGTTTTTGTGTTTGGGCGGCGGAGCGCAGGAGAAGAGCAACAAACAACTAGAAAAACCTACCTTTCATCCGGGGCCGGGCCAGTACCGTCGATCATGCACACTTACACTTTACCTCTTTATTTCATTTGCCTGGGCCTCCTGCTGACGGCCTGCGGGCGCAATGCCACCGGGGATGCGGTGGACGCCGCTGTCGCCGTGCCAGCCCTGGGCTACCGGTCGGTTACGCTTCTCACCGTAGACGGACAATCCTTTAAAGATCTCAACCGCAACGATACCCTCGATCCCTACGAGGACTGGCGCCTGAGCGCCGAGGAGCGGAGTCGCGACTTGCTACGGCGGATGACCCTGGAGGAGAAGGCCGGCTTCCTGCTCATCAGCACGACCCGGATGGAGAACGACGCGGGCTTCGGTCCCGGCAACGGTCAACCCATCGCCAGCGGCTTCAACGAGAAAGACCAGGTGAGCGAAACCAACATCTTCACCCGGAAGCCCCTGGATGCCCCGATGATGAGCTCGGCCGGGACGACGCGGGCGGTGACGGAATTCCACGGTCGCCACTTTATCCTCCGGGCCACCACCGACCCGGCGATCATGGCGGAGTGGACGAATAAGCTGCAGGCCCTCTGCGAGGAGCAGCGACTGGGGATTCCCGCGATCGTGGCCTCCAATCCGCGCAACCACCTCGCCGCCGAAGTGGCCGCCGGTCTGAACGTGGGCGCTTCGGCCTTTACCGCCTGGCCCGGGGAACTGGGACTGGCGGCGATGCGCGACTTCGACCTCGTGCGGGAATTCGCCGATATGGCCCGACAGGAATGGACGGCGGTGGGCCTACGCAAGGGCTATATGTACATGGCCGACCTGGCCACCGACCCGCGCTGGCAGCGGACGGAAGGAACCTTCGGGGAGGACCCCGAGCTGGCGGCGCGCATGATGCGGGAGATCGTCCTCGGTTTTCAGGGAGAGGCCCTTCACCCGCGCTCCGTCGCCCTGACTACCAAACACTTTCCCGGGGGAGGCGCCGCGGAGGGTGGGCAGGATCCCCACTTCGACTGGGGCAAGCGCATGGTCTTCCCCGGCGGCCGCTTCGACGATAATTTAATTCCCTTCCGGGCGGCGATCGAGGCGGGTACCTCGGCGATCATGCCGTACTATTCCTACCCGACCGGTACCGACTACCCCGAACGGGCCTACGCCTTCAACCGGCAGGTACTGCAGGGCGTACTCCGCGACCGGCTCGGCTTCGAAGGGATCATCAACAGCGACACCGGCCCCATCGAGATGATGCCGTGGGGCGTGGAGGAACGGAGCATCCCGGAACGCTACAAACTGGCCCTGGAGGCGGGCGTCAACCTCTTCTCCGGTACCGCCGACCCCGCCCTGCTGCTCGAGACCCTGCGTACCTACTCCGAACTGGCGGCGGCCGTGGACGATTCCGTATACCGCCTGCTGCTGGAGAAATTCCGCCTCGGCCTCTTCGAGGACCCCTACGTGGACGTAGCTGCCGCTACCGCCACCGTGGGCCGGGAGGCGTTTCAGGAGCGGGCCGCGGAGGCGATGCGCAAGTCGATCGTGCTACTGCGCAACGGGGAGGTGGATGGCGAAAGCGTACTGCCCCTGGCCCCGCGGACTAAGGTCTACTTCGCTACCTACCTGCCCCGCCGGGAGGGTGATCCGGTGTCGGTCTACCGGCCCAACGCCGCCGCGGACTGGCCCGTGGAGTTCGTCGACAATCCCGCCGCTGCCGACCGCGTGGTGTTGTGGCTATTGCCCCGCGGCAAATCGCTGTTCCAGTCGGACGGCAGCCCCCTCCACGTCAACCTCTCCGCCAATGGCATCGACGTGCCCGCGGTCCGCAAACTGATGAATGACAAGCCGACCGTACTGGTGGTCAACTACAGCAACCCCTGGTCCATCGACGAGCTCTACACCGACGGCGATCCGCAGATCCCCGCCGTGCTGGCCACCTTCGGTACCACCCCCGACGCCGTGCTCGACGTGCTGACGGGCCGCTTTACGCCCACGGGTAAGATGCCCTTCACCACCCCGGTATCGGACCGGGCGGCGCAGGAGCAGCTGTCGGATGTGCCAGGTTACGATGAGGGGGCGGGGTATGGCTTGTTTGGGTTTGGGGAGGGGCTGAGCTGGTAAGAGGCGGTTTCCAACCGCGATGTACAACGCGGTTTCCGACCGCGGTAGTACGATGCGGTCTCCGACCGCGAATTACTGCACCACTTGCGTACAAGTACCACTACCCCTACTGTTCAGATCAAGAGGTGCATTCCGTAAGCCTGAAGACTACCTCCATTCCGAGTGATTCAACTCGAAAATTAGCCCAAATTCAAGTTAACCGACTCGAAAACCGCTACCCACCAAGTCTTTATAACTCTCGATCAACCTCCATATCATTTTGTGGATGGAGGCGATTTTGGGATTACGATCCTGGAAAAAGCGGCGATTTTGGGAGTATACTCCTGAAATGAGCGGTTAACTTGGGATTAGGACGTGGGTTGGTAGCTACCCAAGGTGCAGCGGACAAACTGCCTATCAGATCAGCCGGTGTTCTATGTGTGTGGAAAGCGATTCTACGACAATCCTACTACCTTACCAAAAATCACTTTCCAAGATGTATTTGATAGATCAAGAGAGCAACTCCATCCGTAAAATCCAAGAGATCACATTTTCCGAGATTAAGCTGAGAGAACGCGACCATCTACAGGAATGGATTGCCAAGCACCCCGCTTGCCTTGGAGAGGAATTATTAATCATACAAAAGGAATTTTCCGGATTTAATGAAACTCGGGAAAGGCTGGACCTGCTAGCGCTGGATAAGCAAGGTAGCCTGGTAGTAATTGAGAACAAACTGGATGACAGCGGGCGGGACGTCCTGTGGCAGGTGCAGAAGTACGCCAGCTACTGTTCTAGTCTGTCAAAGTCACAAATCATTTCTATCTACCAAGATTACTTAGACCGCTCGCCGGGCGGGGAGAACGCGGAGGAAAAAGTTATCGAATTTTTTGATGACACGGACATAGAAGAAATCACGCTCAATCAAGGCGCAACCCAACGAATAATCATGGTAGCGGCCAACTTCCGCAAAGAAGTGACGTCAACTGTGCTCTGGCTCTTGAACTATAAGTTGCGTATACAGTGCTTTAAAGTTTCCCCCTATCAGCTAGGCGCGCAGACCATTCTAAATGTGGAGCAAGTGATTCCGCTGAAGGAAGCGGAAGAATTTGCCATCAGCATGGCGGAAAAAAACCAGGAAGACGTCCAGAGCCAGCAGCAGCTAAAAAACCGCCATTCTATCC
>JBASAV010000395.1:0-3413 GCA_049650785.1 Lewinella sp.
CCCCGAAACGGGCAACCGGCGGTTCCTGGTAGCCCCCAATAAACCGGTATACGCATCGGTGTATCTACAGGACAAATTCACGATCAATAACATCATCTTCCGGGCGGGCCTCCGGGTTGACCGCTACGACGCCAACACGAAGGTGCTGAAGGATCCGTATTCCCTGTATGAGATCGCCGGCGCCGAAACCTTTCACGATCGTTTTGAGGGGGAACGACCCGGTAACATCAACGAGAACTACGTCGTTTACACCACCGAAGAAGGCGGTGATCAGGTTCAGGCCTACCGCTTCGGTGATAACTGGTTCCAGGCCGACGGCACGCCGACCAACGGACCACAGGAAATTGAAGGCATCCGCTCCGGACTGGTCTATCCGAGTTACGCCAATCCCGCGGTCGCGCAGTCCAATAACTTCATCAAGAGTACGGACTTCACGGTAGAAACGTCCTTTAAGGACTACGAGGTACAGTATAACTTCATGCCCCGGCTTGCCTTTTCGTTCCCCATCTCCGATGAAGCCAACTTCTTTGCCCACTACGACGTGCTGGTGCAGCGCCCGCCCGATAACGTAATTGCCACTCCGCTGGATTACTACTACTTCGTAGAACGGCCGGGCTCCAACAATTCGCCGTTCAATAATCCGGCGCTGCGTCCCGAGCGCACCATCGATTACGAGGTTGGCTTTAAGACGAGAATCAGCAATACGTCGGCGCTCACACTGGCCGCCTACTACAAGGAGATGCGCGATATGATTCAGCTGCGCACTTACTTTCCCGTGCCGTTGGTCAACCAGTACACGACCTACGATAACCAGGATTTTGGCACCGTCAAGGGCTTCAGTTTTACCTATGATCTACGGCGTACCAGCAACGTGACCGTAAATGCCAACTATACGTTGCAGTTTGCCGACGGTACGGGCTCCAACGCCACCAGCCAGCGGGGCCTGACCAACCGCGGCAACCTACGTACCCTTTTCCCGCTGAGCTTCGACGAGCGACACCGCTTCAATTTGGTGTTTGATTACCGCTTCGATGCCCGGCGCGGAAACATCCCCCAGTGGCTCGACCGCTCGGGCTTCAACATCCAGGGAGTTTCGGTATCCGGCCGGCCCTATACGGCCACCTTCATCCCCCAGGAACTGGAAGGAACCGGTACCGTGGGCGGGCTCAACGGCAGCCGGAATCCCTGGAACTTTACGCTTAACGGGCAGATCGAAAAGAACTTTATGGTGGCCGGGCAACCCCGGTTGAATATCTACTTCCGGGTGAGTAACATCCTGGACCGCCGCAATACCATCTCCGTGTACACCACGACCGGTAGCGCAGACGATCCGGGCTTTCTGCAGAGTAGTTTCGGTCGCGACCAGGTAGAAAGCCTGGTCGGTGGAACCAGGCCGGTGGAGGCGTACCTGGACAGCTACCAGTGGCGTATCCTGAACCCGGACTTTTTTAGCCTTCCCCGTCGGATGTACGTCGGCGTACGCTTTGGAATTTAACCCCCCGCTCCCCAGCCAACCTTTTGCTATGCCACTGTCAAAAGCTTTACTTACTCTTTCCTTCATTGCCGCGCTGCTGCTGCCCGGCACGGCTCTGGTCGCTAAGGGACCGGGGCCCGCACGATCCCGGCCGGCCACCCCTTCCGAGCAGCAAAGAATTGACTTTCGGGAGGCCTGCGACAATGCGATCCGGCAAACGGAGATGGAGATCAATAACGTCCGGGCCCGCCTGACTACCGGTGGGGACGTCTGGTGGGACGGTACCAACGGCCGGTATATTGTACCCAAGCCACCCCCCGGCGTACCGGAAGTGAGTTCCATCTACGCCGGTGCCGTATGGCTGGGTGGCCGCGACCCCGGCGGCGGGCTAAAGGTGGCCGCGCAGGACTACGGACGGGGATCGGGCGAGTTTGATTTTTATCCCGGTCCGCTGACTCCGCAGGGTACGATACAGCGCGATACCTGCGAGCGATGGGACCGCTTCTTCACCGTTCGGGGAGAAAATATCCGGCAGCTGATACGGGATTACCAGACGGCCGTCGACAATGACAACCTGCCGCTGGATCCGGAAGATATATCCGATGATATCCTGGGCTGGCCCTCCGTTGGTAACCCCTTCTTCCTCGAGCAGAATGGTTTCGAGCTGCCTAACCCCAACGAGGGTGGGGGACTGGCCGGCTTCTGGGATGAAGACCTGGACGGACTGTACGACCCTACACAGGGTGATTACCCCATCATTGAAATCCGGGGTTGTAACAACCTGCCCGAGTACCCCGAAGAGATGACTTTCTGGATCTACAACGACGCCGGCAACGTCCACCGGCAATCTAACACGCCACTACAGATCCAGATGGAAGTTCAGGTACAGGCCTTTGCCTTTACCAGCTCCGATGACATCAACAACATGACCTTTCAGCGCTACAAGCTGATCAACCGGGCGCAGGAGGACATCCTGGACACCTACTTCGCCATGTGGGTCGATCCCGACCTCGGCTGCGCTACCGATGACTACATCGGCAGTGATACCAGCAGGTCTCTCGCCTACGTCTACAATGAGGACGAGCTGGACGGTGCCTCCGGGTGTACCTGCGACGGTGGGGTGGAAACCTACTGTGATGAGATTCCCATTTTGGGGGTGGATTATTTCCGGGGCCCCCGGGCGCCACTCTACGACGGGGACGGTAATCAGATCGGGGAGCGCGAATTGGGCATGAGTTCCTTTGTCTACTACAATAATGCCGGAGTGGGAGCACCCCCCAATGCCACTACCGATCCCAGTACGGCAGAGGAGTACTACAATTACCTGCAAGGACGTTGGCGCGACGGTTCCTTTCTGCAGAGTACCGGTGATGGTTACGATGAGGGTGGGGCGGCGGTCACGCGCTACGCCTTCCCCGATCCGCCGAACGAAACCGGTTGGAACATGACCACGGAGGAGTTGCCCTTCGGTGACCGTCGGACCATTCAGGCTTCCGGACCGTTCACGCTCCAGCCCGGAGCGGTGAACGAATTGATCATCGGGGTAGTGTGGGTACCGAATCAGACCTATCCGGCACCCTCTATTCAGCGGCTGCAGCAGGCCGATGATCTGGCGCAGGCGCTCTTTGACAATTGTTTTGACCGACTGGACGGGCCGGATGCCCCCGACATCGATCTGCTAGAGTTAGATCAGGAGATCGTAATGCTCTTATCCAATGACCGGGCGAGTAACAACTTTGAAGAAGCTTACGAAGAGGCCGGTCTGGGCGTGCCCCCCGGCCAGGATAGCCTCTATCGCTTTGAGGGCTACCGCATATTTCAGCTGGCCGGCCCTAACGCTAGCCTCGAGAATATCGGCAACCCAGAACGGGTCCGTGAAATCGCCAACTACGACGTGTCGAATGGTATCACCCGTCTATTTAACTGGACGGGCCTCAAT
>JBASAV010000396.1:0-5374 GCA_049650785.1 Lewinella sp.
GTCGTCCCTTGTGCCATAACGGTAGCGCCAATGAGCGGGCCGCTATCGTCAGTAACGGTGCCGGAGAGGCTTCGCTGGGCAGTCAGACTACCGGATAGCAGCACAAGTAAGCTTAGTGCAGTTAAAATAGGTTTCATAGACTAGTGGATGTTACCCCGCAGGGCAAGTATGAAATAGGTAGAAAGCAGTAATCCGATCGGTAACGCTGTTGATCAAAGTTCATAAATGGGGGACGAGCGCATCAAATCATAAAGAACCCTATTTTGTGATAGCTTAACTTTTCATTAAGCCCCTTCTGAAATTTTATGTGATCGGAAATCCCAATCTTTCTGGTCATATTCCTGGCGTTAGTCGCATGACTTAGCTGAATTCGGGTTCATTTTGACCGACACAAATACACTATTTTGTTATGGCAATAGCGAAAAAGGAGCAGTTAATGGAGCTAATTTCCACGCTCGACAGCTCGGAAAAGCGCTTCTTTACCCGTTACACGAATCAGACGGGCTCCGGGGAGGCCGATAAGTTCTACCGACTGTTCCGGCATCTTAGTACCGGAGGAAGTCTGGAGGACCCCGCGCTGGAGGAATTACTCGACCTGACCGGCCCTAGTCAACTGGTAAATCTGCAACGCCACCTCTACGGTCGCATCCTGGATGCGCTACGCCTGCAGCACCGCCGACGGGATGCGGGCATTCAGGTTCGCGAGCAAATCGATTACGCCAACTTGCTCTACGACCGGGGACTTTACCTGCACGCCCTTAAGCTGCTGGCCCGCGCCAAAGAGCAGGCTTTCACGTATCACCTTGACCTGCACCACCT
This sequence comes from Lewinella sp., assembly GCA_049650785.1. Classification (GTDB taxonomy): domain Bacteria; phylum Bacteroidota; class Bacteroidia; order Chitinophagales; family Saprospiraceae; genus Neolewinella. The sequence goes on from JBASAV010000396.1 coordinate 820, forward strand.
CCTGATCATCGATTTTGAGAAGCGGATTGAAAGCCGTCACATTACCCGCTCTTCTCCGGGACGCATGGCGGAACTGACTACCGAGAGCCGAAAGCGGCAGGAGGTAATGGACAGCACCGTCAGGCAATCAAATCTGCAATTAGTACTACAGCGCTATTTTATCCAGCACGGGCACGTGACGAATTCTGCCACCGCCCGCCAGTTTTACCAGCTCTTTCACCACTATTTCAGTGATCCCGTGCATCCTACGGCTACCTACCAGGAACGGGTATTGGCGTATCAGTGCCGTTTTTGGTTTCACTACAATCAGTTACAACTGGAGCAAGCCGGTCACCATGCACGTCTGTGGACCGAGCAGATCCGACACCGCCGCGAACTGCGGGAAAGGGATGTAAACTTTTACATCAAGGGTATGGACCGGAGGTTACTCATTTCCTTCTTCCGGGATGACCTGAGGGATCACACGATGGTTTTGGATCAGTTGAAAGAATTCCTGGGTACCATGCCGTATACCCAGCAACAGCGTAACAGTCAATTCATGGCGGACATTTTGCTGTTGCGAGCGGAGATGAATGAGTTGTTACTGACCCGGCCACATTCCTGCGCTCCGGCGCAAATAGAAGAACTCGCCCGTCGCACCACCCGCGTCAGCGGCGTAGACCGGCACAAGCAACTCATTCTCTACTACAAACTGGCGATGATCTGCACCCTGACCGAACGGTTCGTACGGGCACTGGAATTGTTGGATCCGGTGCTGGACGAGCGGAAACCGTTACGCTATGATCTTATCGTATATGCCCGACTCTTACAGCTGGTGTGCCATTATCGGTTGGGACATACGGAGTTCGTCACTTACGGCATCAATAATCTGGCCCGCTTCCTCGGGCGGATCGGGTATCCCAGCACCTACCCTACCCTGGTGCTCCAGCGGCTGCGTGGATTGCTGCGTGGAGATGCAGAGAATGCGCGCGAGCTTTTTGAGAAGCGACTTCGTCCGCTGCAGGAAAATATCTTCCACCTACGAGAATTTCGCTACTTCGGGGCCGATGCGCTATTGCCCGTGTAGATAACACCTATATTGGCCGACCTTTCCGCTGCGGGCTTACCGCAGAAGTCAATCATCAATATACACTATGGAGCTAGGTAAACTAGGCACAATAGATACGCTCATCTTCGGCACATACATCGTAGGGGTCATTCTCTTCGGCGTTTGGATCGCCAACCGAGAGAAAACCACCACCGCCAGTGATTACTTTCTGGCCAGCCGCAGCCTGCCGTGGTGGGCAGTAGGTGGGTCCCTCATCGCCTCCAACATCTCCGCCGAGCAGATCATCGGTATGAACGGTTCCGGCTTCGAACTCGGCCTGGCGATTGCTGCCTACGAGCTGATGGCGGCCATCACCCTAATTCTGGTGGCGAAATTCTTCTTACCGGTCTTCCTGAAGCAGGAGATTTATACCATGCCGCAGTTCTTGGAAGAACGGTATGACGGTACCGTACGGACGATCATGTCGGTCTTCTGGATCGCGCTCTTCGTCTTTGTCAATATCGCTACGGTGCTCTATCTGGGTGCCCTGGCTATCGAGACGCTACTGGGGGTCGACCTTATTTACGGCATCATCGGCTTAGTCCTTTACTCCGCTTCGTTCTCCATTTTCGGGGGTCTTAAAGCGGTAGTGTGGACGGACGTCGTGCAAGTAATCGTCCTGATGCTGGGGGGTACCGTGGCCGCCTACGGCATTCTGAGCGTGGTGGGAGACGGAAGCGTTTTCACCGGTATCGCGAATCTATTTCAGGCACTACCCGAGCACTTCGAGATGCTCTTCGAGCCAGGTGACACCTACCTGGACGTGGCTAATGCCCACGAACTTTCTACCGGTTTGACACCGGCCGGGGAGGCAACCGAGCTGGAGGCCGGGGATGAAGTGAAGTCCAGCTTTCAGTTATTACCGGGCATGGCCTTGCTCTTCGGAGGTATGTGGATCACGAATGGCTACTACTGGGGTAACAACCAGTACATCATCCAGCGGGCACTTGCCTCGAAAAACCTGCCGGAAGCACAGCGGGGTGTTGCATTCGCGGCATTTATGAAGCTGTTCATTCCGTTCTTCGCCGTACTGCCCGGTATTGCTGCCTGGTACCTCCTGCAGGACCGGGACCCCGCTAACCTGCCCTTTACGAAAGCCGACCAGGCGTTCCCCTGGGTGCTGGCCAATTACGTGGGCGTCGGCTTCACCGGCCTCACCTTTGCCGCCCTGGTGGCCGCTATCGGCTCCTCCGTGAGTTCGATGGTCAACTCGACGTCCACCATCTTTACGATGGACATCTATAACAAATTCATCAACCCTTCGGCCACCGAGGGACGACAGGTGCGCGTGGGGCAGATAGCCGCCGCCGTCTCGCTGGTCATCGGTGCCTTCGTAGCACCCGCTCTTGCTGATGCGGGCCAGGTATTTCAGGTCATCCAGGAGTACACCGGCTTTATCAGCCCGGGTGTTCTGGTGGTGTTTGTCTTCGGATTCTTTTACCGGCGGGGCACCGCCAAGGCAGCCTTGCTGGTCGTGCTCTCATCGGTTCCACTCAGTTGGTCCTTCCAGCAGCTTGCTCCGGACCTGCCCTTCCTGGACCGTATGGCTTTCATCTTCGTCATTTCTGCCCTGTTAATGATCGTGGTCAGCCAGTTCACGGGTCGTAAGCGGCTGGCACCGGGTGAAGAATCCGTCAATCATGGTACGAGTAGCCAAATCACGAATCGCGACAGCCACGAAAAGCTAATCAAGGACATCAAGCTTCGCAACGGGCTTTGTCTGGCCGTGGTGGGTATCGGGGGAGCTACCGGACTGCGTCTGCTACTCCAGCCAGTTCCGGGGATTCCGCTGACCATGTCCATCATTTTCATGGCCCTTTCCCTGATAGTGATAGCGCTGATCTACACCGACAAGACGGCCGATGACTACAAGGCCATCGACCTGCACCCCAGCCTGTTCCGCACGCGTATGGGCTTCAATATCGCTGCCGTGGTCATCATCCTGATCCTCGCCTTTATCTACACCTGGCTGGGGTAACGAACTCCAAAGCCGGCCATCGCTGAAACCGAAAGCGCCCCGCACTGATCACAGTGCGGGGCGCTTTTTATTTGTACCCTTGGATAAAGAATCCGGCAAATAGGCTTAGAGTCCAGTACCGAGGTTAGCTCCGGCTCCTACGGACCCTACCGCCAGCGCGGTAAGGATGCAAAGCGTGAAGAGAGCAATGGCCAGCCCCCAGGTTACCTTCTCGATCACATCCGTGGAACGGGAGGCACCGAGCATCTGGTTGGCCTGACCGCCACCGAAGGTCGAGTCAATACCACCACCCTTTGGATTTTGGATAAGCACGACCAGCATGAGCAGCAGACAGACGACACCGGTCAGAATGGTGAGTAAATTAACCATGGGACTACAGTTTTTCCTTCAGTTCCTTAATGAGGCCGGCAAATATCGGTTTTTTCTCCGGATAAAGCAAGGTCAGTCGTCGGTACATTTGTATGGCAGACTGGTATTGCTGCTGCCGGACCAGCAGAGCAGCCAGTGTTTCGCTTACCACGGCCACTTCCTCCAGCCCGTTACCGGTAGTGCTTTCGGGTCGGTTTGCCGACAGCTGCCGGAGCTTGCGCAGCCGCTCGTTGAGGGTAGGATGTGCCTGATGGCGACGGTGTACCGTAGAAAAACGGGCGGGATCTTCCGGGCGGGGCGATTTGAACATGATGGGCAGCAAGGCGGTGTAAGCTTCCGCGGATCGTACCCATCGTACGGTTCGAGTCACCGCTGAAGACACTTCCGGCAACTGGGGCTCCTCATCGAAGGGCTCCAGGGAAACGGGTTTGACCTCGGTAACGGGAAAACGAGTGCTTTCCGTGTTGGGCTCCGGTAGTTGATTCAGCCGGGAAGGCAGTTCTTCGTTGAAGGTATTCTCCAGGGGAGTAAGCTCCAGCTCTTCCAGCTCGATCAATTCCAGTATCTCGCTGTTTCCTTCCGTACGCTGCTCGAGGGCGGCCAGCAAGTTGTAGAGATGGGTGCGGTCGAAGGTAGCCGACGCCAGGGAGCCCAGGAGCGCATCGTATTCGGGATGCTGAATCTGTTTAGCCTTGAGCAATACCAGCAAACGCAGATTCGTTGAATACGGGTACTGCTCAAGCTGCTCGAGGAGCTCGTCTAATGACACCTCCGTAAGTAACGCAGGTTGTTCAATGAATTGCAGTACAGACTTCTTCATCTCCGTTTATGAACGGGCATGAAGGTCGGTGGAAACCTTCGGAATCTATAATAGCGGTCCAGGTTTCAGAACTTTTTGAAATAATTTTAGACTTTTTTTAAGACAGCCTGGGAGTTTTGACCCTAAACCTCTATCTTTGATACCACCGAGAATAAAAAGCCACCTAGTTTACCCTTAAGATCTTGTGTTGTTCATAGTGTTTGTTATGTAGCCTTTAACCGAGCGTTAAAGGCTTTTTTTATGTTATTTCAGAAAGCGTTGTCCGCTACTTACTTGACATACCCGGTCAATATCCTTATAT